>CAJYRE010000145.1 GCA_913776675.1 Rhizobiaceae bacterium | reverse complement strand
AACCATTGCGAAGCAACCGAGGTTTTACCATAGCCCGCTGGCGCAATAATACTGGTGACACGCTTGACCCCCGCATGCTCAAGTTGCGCCAGAAGCGCGTGACGGATAACCGCACGCGAACTACTCGCAGGGGGATGGAAACGCAGATCTTGTGTCATGCCGCGAAACTGCTCTGTTGCCTTGGTTTTGGCAAGCTAGATGACTGTTTAATCGACATTTTTCTGCAAATTTCATACCAGTTCCCCCATCACGCCGAAAAAATCCCATATGATCATAGGGGAATTGCTGACAAGCATCATCAGGGACTTTCTGTGCCACAGGCGAGACTGATTCCTGTGTGGATCAAACCGCCGCTGGCATAAAACCGCCCATCCAATCGGACCGAGCAACAGAACTCTTCACTCAGATCCGACATCAAGACGGCTGTGAAAGCACCAGCTTGATAATCGGCGATTTCAATGCGGGCATCTTCAAACCAGAACATTTTGCCCACCAAGGGAAACAGACATTTGAAAAGGCTTTCCTTGGCGGAGAAAACCAAAGTGGTGTAGACTTCAGGCGAAACGGGCAAGCGCACATCATAGGCCTCCTCCGGGCGGCAAATGCGCGTTGCCACATTTTGCATCACTTGCGCGGTCATGATTTGCTCGGTATCCAATCCGAGACTGCGCATAAAACGGGCATCCGCCACCGCTGCTGCTGCAAAACCATGCGTATGTGTGATAGAACCCACCCAACCGGCTGGCCAGACGGGTTCGCCCTTGGTACCGGCAGCAATATTCACCCCCACGCGTCCTGTCTGGGCGTGAAGGGCACGCATGGCACACAAGCGGCCCGCGACATATTCAGCTTTTCGCTTGTTCACCGCCCTGTCCATGGTGGATGGCAAGATCACGCCGGTCTTCTCCACAGCCTCGGGCGTATAGTCTTCCACTCGGAAGCGAACCGCACAATGGGCAACAGAAGGATCGAAAAGCTGAGGCGCTGGGCATTCAACGTACATATTTATCTCAATATTTCAATTTGTTATATGTCATCATCGTCTAAAGGCGAGATAGTATGAGCCTGACCGCTCATGAGAAATCAAGGGGACGGCAGCAATAAATCCTCGGCCTCGTGAATCTCCATCTCCACCACACGCTGAGCCAGAGAAAAGGCAAATCCATTGCGGGCAAGAGAAGACAGCTCTCGCGTGATCTGGCGCTGATCGGCAGCATTTCGGCGAAAGGGTCCATAGCCGCGCTTGCGGGCAAAGCGCACAGCCGCCGCAACATCATCAATCTCGTCCAGCGCCACATTGACCAGCTCTTTTTCAATGCCTTTGCGCGCCAAAGTCTGGGCAATGGCGCGGCGGGATTTGCCACTGCGCGCTGCCGATTGCGATTTGATTTCGGCATAGGCTCCATCATCAATGGCCCCCATAAACTCACCAAAGCGCACGGCTTCTTGCGCAAGCAGCGCGACAACACCCGGATCAATATCCTGATATTTTTGCCGGGCCTTGCGACTGATGGCCTGCGCCAGCTCATGGCGGCTCATCATGCGGCGTGCCAGACGATAGGCCGCAGAGTTGCGCGCCCATTGCAACATGCGTGGCGTGGGCTGCGTGGCTCCGTCGTTTTCGCTCGCGTCATCCTCAATCATCAAGGGTCCAGACATGTCAGTGCTACGCTCATCTGGTAGCCAACTTGGCGTACAGGGTCAATCATACACCACAAGCGGAAAACATCCTTTAAAAACAGCTCACGATACCTATATGGGCGCGATAAATGACAATTCAATTTTGCGGAAAGTCTCCACGATGGCCAATGGACAAAACCAGAAAATTCTTCTCGCATCCCGGCCGGTTGGCAAGCCAACTGTGAATGATTTCAAAATCACACAGGACAGTATTCCCACGCCGCAGAACGGTGAAGTGCTGCTGGAAATCCTCTATCTCTCGCTGGACCCCTATATGCGCGGGCGCATGAGTGCCGCCAAATCCTATGCAAAACCGCTGGAGATTGGCGATGTGATGGAAGGCGGCACGGTCGCTCGGGTCAAGACCTCCATGCATCCCGATTTTAAAGAGGGTGACATTGTGTTGTCCTACTCCGGTTGGCAAAGCTATGCCGTGGCCAAGGGAGAACACCTTCGCAAGATTGATCCCGATGGTGCGCCAATCAGCACCGCCCTCGGCGTTCTGGGCATGCCGGGCTTTACGGCGTATGCGGGTCTTTTGACACTTGGCAAGCCT
The DNA here is from genome assembly GCA_913776675.1 of Rhizobiaceae bacterium. Classification (GTDB taxonomy): domain Bacteria; phylum Pseudomonadota; class Alphaproteobacteria; order Rhizobiales; family Rhizobiaceae; genus Allorhizobium. The sequence goes on along the minus strand of CAJYRE010000145.1, from coordinate 1,781 downwards.
GCGCCCGGCGAGACCGTGGTGGTGGCTGCTGCCAGCGGTGCGGTTGGCTCTGCGGTGGGTCAGATTGCCCGGATCAAAGGCGCGCGCGCCGTGGGTATTGCTGGTGGAGCCGATAAATGCGCTTTTGTGAAAAATGAACTCGGCTTTGATGCGGTGGTCGATCACCGCTCACCTGATTTTGCGGCAGAACTGGCTGCGGCCTGCCCCAAGGGCATTGATGTGTATTTTGAAAATGTCGGCGGCAAGGTGTGGGATGCCGTGTTTCCGCTGCTCAACACCTATGCGCGTGTGCCGGTCTGCGGCCTGATTGCCCAATACAATCAAAAACCCGGTGACACCGAAGGTCCAGATCGCTTTCCCGCCACCATGCGCGATATTCTCACCAAAAGCCTGACCATCCGTGGCTTTATTCAGACAGAGTTTGCAGCGCAATTTCCCGAATTTCATGCGCAAGCCGCTGAATGGATCAAAAACGGCAGTTTGCGCTATCGGGAAGATGTGGTTGAAGGCCTTGATGCCGCACCAGAAGCCTTTATGGGGCTGCTGGAAGGCAAAAACTTTGGCAAGCTGCTGGTAAAGGTCGGCAAGGTTTGATTCTTACTCTCCGGCGGCAAAGCGTTGCAGCTTGTCGCCGGACAGGCGATAGCGAATCCACTCGGTTTGCGGCTCACCACCAATCTGATCATACACCCGGATGGCAGGTGCGTTCCAATCCAGAACGCTCCATTCAAAGCGACCACAGCCCTTTTCCAAGGCCCGCTTGGCGAGATAGCGCATCATCAACTTGCCGCCACCAGAGCCACGATGGGCGGGATCGATATAGAGATCCTCCAGATAAAGCCCGTTCCGAGCAAGCCAGGTGGAATAGGTGTAAAACCAGACAGCAAAGCCAATGGCCACGCCATCATGTTCCAAAATGGCGGCTTCGGTGACAGAACCTGCACCAAACAGCGTGGCCTCCAGACTTTCCACCGTTGCTTTCACCTCATGCTCGGCTTTTTCGTAAATGGCCAGATCGGTGATGAAGCGCAAAATAACGGGCACATCGGCCGGAACCGCAGCACGAATGACAAAAGACATGAGATAACTCCAAACAGAAAAGCAGGCCGAACTGGCCTGCTTTTGATACCGCACGGGAACACTGTGCTTATTGGAAGGGCAACCACCACGACTTGTTGGTGTTGGACATTTTGGCCTCTTTTTCGCGCCGCTTGGCTTTTTTAAGCTCTGGTTCGCCCAGATCATCTGCGGCTGCCGGGTCCAGGGTACGATAGGTTGCCGGCGGATCAGACAAGAGACGACGCTGGTCGATATAGGCACCCTTTTGCTCGGCGCGCGCCTTGCGGAAGGCTTCCCACTTCTGCGTTTCGGTCATGGTGCCATTGGTACCATAGCCAGCCAGCAGCGGAGAGCGATAGCCGGGGGTGTTTTTGTTTTCATCGGCTTCAGCCACCAGACGCTGGCGGATGTCTTCCGGCGATTCGATCCACTCCGGATTGTCCTTGCTGGCCAAGGCTGTCTGCGGTGCCACCAGAGCTGCTGTCTCACCCTTCGGGGGCAAAACCAGATCAGGGCGCGGATTATAGCGGGTATCCGCATTTTTCGGCTTGGAAGAGCCCAGAGAGACCGCAGAACTGACGTCATCTCCCAATTGTTCCATGGCGGTTTTATCGGTGCCATAGGTTGGGCCACCCACACAGCCGCTCAAGGCCGAGCAAGCAGCAAACACGCTCAAAACAGTGGCGCCAACGCGAAACATACCTGCCTTCACCATATACACC
>CAJYRE010000144.1 GCA_913776675.1 Rhizobiaceae bacterium | reverse complement strand
TGGATAGCTTGTCAAGGCACAAAACATTTTATGAAAATTTATTCATAAATTTTACAGCACCATCCGAAAGAATGCTTGCCTATAAATTCCCGCTTGGCGACGCAAACCGAAACGCGCTACGACTGTTTCGGTCCCCGCATCGAGGTCCACTTACCCCGCTCGCGCTGCCATATTTTTGCTCCAGCACGGGTCAAAATGAACAAGATGCCGCTGCCGCTTTGAAGAGGAACATCGCCATGACTCCTGCACTGACCATCGACGATCTGAAACGTCAGGCCCGCCGCCGGGTGCCCAAAATGTTCTTTGATTATGCCGACAGCGGTGCATGGACAGAATCCACCTACCGCGCCAATGAAAGCGATTTTTCGCGCATCAAACTGCGCCAGCGGGTGATGGTGGATATGACCGAGCGCTCGCTGGCCAGCACCATGATTGGCGAAGCCGTGACCATGCCGGTGGCGCTGGCACCGACGGGCATGACAGGAATGCAGCATGCCGATGGTGAAATTTTGGCGGCAGAAGCAGCAGAAGCCTTTGGCGTGCCGTTTACGCTGTCCACCATGAGCATTTGCTCGATTGAAGATGTGGCACTGCACACCCGCAAGCCCTTCTGGTTTCAGCTTTATGTGATGAAAGACCGCGATTTCGTCAATAATCTGATTGATCGCGCCAAGGCGGCCAAATGCTCTGCACTGGTGCTGACGCTTGATCTGCAAATTCTGGGACAACGCCATAAGGATTTGCGCAATGGCCTGTCAGCCCCGCCAAAATTCACGCCCAAGCATATCTGGCAGATGGCAACCCGGCCACAATGGTGCATGGAGATGCTCAACACCCAGCGCCGGGGCTTTGGCAATATTGTCGGCCACGCCAAAAACGTGTCGGATCTCTCCTCGCTGTCTGTTTGGACCGCAGAGCAGTTCGATCCCAAACTGTCGTGGAAGGATGTGGAGTGGATCAAGCAGCGCTGGGGCGGCAAGCTCATTCTCAAAGGCATTCTGGATGAGGATGATGCCCGTGCCGCCACGGATTGCGGCGCGGATGCCATTATTGTTTCCAATCACGGTGGACGCCAGTTGGATGGCGCACCATCCAGCATCTCCATGCTGCCGCGCATTGTGGAAGCGGTAGGCGACCGTGTGGAAGTGCATATCGATGGCGGTATTCGCTCCGGTCAGGATGTGCTGAAAGCCATCGCGCTGGGGGCCAAGGGCACCTATATCGGCAGGCCTTTCCTCTATGGTCTGGGTGCAGGCGGACGCGAGGGCGTGACGCGCGCGCTGGAAATCATCGCCAAAGAAATGGATATTACCATGGCGCTGTGCGGCAAAAGACTGCTCAGCGATCTGGATCAAAGCATTTTGATGGAAAACCCGTTCAGCGTCGCATCGGAGCCACCAGCAAAACCAACGACCAAGAAGCAATCGAAAAAATAAGGCGGATTTCCACACTGAGCGGCGTCTCAACCACCATCACGGCTTGAAATCACCGGCAGAATGCGCGACGACTTTGGGTGAGGAACACCACCCAAAGTCGTCGCATCTTTTTTTGAACTCTCTCGCACTTTGCCGTGCCCGCTTAGATAAGGCCAGCCATGTCCATCAAAGAACACTCTTCCGCGCAGCCACGCAGCCTGACCAACAAGGATTTCAGAACATTGGGTCTGGCAGCACTGGGCGGCGCGCTGGAATTCTATGATTTCATCATCTTCGTGTTCTTTGCAAACGTCATCGGCAAGCTGTTCTTCCCGCCCAACATGCCGGACTGGATGTCCACCATCCAGACCTTTGGCATTTTCGCAGCCGGTTATCTGGTCCGCCCGGTCGGCGGCATTGTGCTGGCGCATCTGGGGGATATTTATGGCCGCAAGGCGGTGTTCAATTTCTCCATTCTGCTGATGGCCCTGTCCACACTGGGCATGGCCGCCATGCCGACCTTTCACTCCATCGGCGTGGCAGCGCCGATTCTGTTGCTGATCATGCGGCTTTTGCAGGGTGCCGCGATTGGTGGCGAAGTGCCGGGCGCTTGGACCTTTGTGTCGGAACACGTGCCGTTTCGCCGGGTGGGCTTTGCCTGTGGCTTTCTGTGTTCAGGTCTCACCTTTGGCATTCTGCTGGGCTCGCTGATTGCGGCGATTATCAATTCGGTTTTCACGCCAGAAGACGTGGCCGGTTATGCCTGGCGCATCCCCTTCTTCATCGGCGGTGTTTTTGGCCTCACAGCGGTATTCCTGCGTCGCTGGTTGCAGGAAACGCCGATTTTTCAGGAAATGCGCAAAGCCAGAACCCAAATGCCAGAACTGCCGCTCAAGGCCGTGTTGCGCGACCACACCACCGGCGTGGTCATTTCCATGCTGCTGACCTGGGTTTTGTCGGCCTGTCTGGTGGTAACGACATTGATGACCGCCACCTTCTTGCAAAAAATCTATGGCTATAACGCCCAAATGTCGCTGGCCGCCACCAGCTTCGGCTCATTCTTTCTGATCATCGGCACATCCTTGGGCGGTGCGCTGGTGGATAAGCTGGGGTCTGGCCGGTTCTTCATGATCACCAGCCCGTTTCTGGCCGTGGCCAGCTTTTTGTTCTACAGCTATGCGGCGGTGTCTGTGCCCGTGCTGTTTGGCCTCTATGCGCTGATGGGCCTCTCGGTCGGCATGGTCGGTGGCGTGCCCTATGTGATGGTGCGGGCGTTTCCGGCCCATGTGCGCTTCAGCGGCTTGTCGTTTTCCTACAATCTCGCTTATGCGATTTTTGGCGGGTTAACGCCGGTTGCCATCAGCAGCCTGATTGTGATCAGCCCGATGGCACCCGGCTATTACATTGTTTTCATTGCCGCTCTCGCCTTCGCGCTGGGCCTCTATCTGTTTGCCAAAGGCGATAAGATCGAGGCCACTGCCGGTATTGAGGAACTGACAGAACGGCTGGCCCGGGCTTAGAGCATTTCCAGGAAAAGTGCATAGCGGTTTTCCGTCCGGAAATGCGGCAAGACAAAGAGTTAGAGCAGTTCGGTGTTTCCGTGAAACACCGAACTGCTCTAAACCAATTTCGGTTCTGGCCAATTGGTGATGGTGCCTGTCCAGCTTTCAAACAGTCTGGACAGTTTCAGCACCATCATATCGCCAAAGCGGGGACCGACGATTTGCAAGCCAATCGGCATGCCGGTTTTGGAAAAGCCGCAGTTGATCGAAGCTGCGGGCTGTTCCGACATGTTCCATGGCACGGTAAAGGCAATGTGCTCAAACGGCTTGTGCGGATCATTGGTGGGCGAAGCCCATTCGGCCGGATAGGAGACAATCGGATTGGTGGGCGACAGCACCGCATCCACCGTGGTGAACAAGTGCCCGCAGGTCTTGCGCATCTCAATGGTTTGGCCAAAGCCCTTGACAGCATCCACGCCACTGACTGAGGCTCCGCCCTTGGCCCAATCGTAAATATAGGGCAGGATTTTCTCGCGGCGTTCTTCGCTTAAATTGGCAATATCGCCCCAGAATTTCGAGCGCCAGAACAGATCAAGACCGTCCAGCATGGCGCGGCTGATCACCGGCCCGACATCGACAATAATCGCTCCCGCCTCTTCAAAGCGCTTAGCGGCGGCC
>CAJYRE010000143.1 GCA_913776675.1 Rhizobiaceae bacterium | reverse complement strand
AATATAGGCCCACCATGTTTCATAGCCCTCGGAAATTTTGATGGCCGGGCCAAGGCTCTCGCCCTGTACCGAAAGCCACAGCTCACCGATTTTTTCGGCTGTCAGCTCGCCGTCTTTGCGGGCTGTGTGCAGCTTGCGCTCAAAATCATAGAAGGCAATCTGGCGAACCACGGTGTTGATCATGTCCTCCACCTTTTGCGCCAGCATCGCCTTGCGTTCGCGCGCGTCATTGGTCTTGTCCAGCAGAGCGCGGAAGGTCAGCATTTCGCCAAACACGGATGCTGTTTCGGCCAAAGTCAGCGGCGTCTGGCACATCAACGCGCCTTGATCCCCAGCCAGAACCTGATGCACGCCATGGCCCAGTTCATGGGCCAGTGTCATGACATCGCGGGGACGGCCCAGATAATTGACCAGAACATAAGGATGAGCCGACGGCACGGTGGGGTGAGCAAAGGCACCCGGAGCCTTGCCGGGGCGGGCAGGGGCATCAATCCAGCCACCATCAAAGAAGCGGGCGGCACTCTCGGCCATATCGGGCGCACAATTGCCGTAAGCGGAAAGAACGGTGTCCTTCGCCTCATTCCAGGTGATCAGGCGGTCAGAGCTTTCCGGCAGGGGCGCGTTGCGATCCCAGAAATTCATTGTGTCCATGCCCAGCCATTTGGCCTTCATCCCATAGTAACGATGCGACAGGCGCGGATAGGCGTCCTTGACGGCGGCTGCCAGCGCATCCACCACCGGACGCTCAACCCGGTTGGACAGGTGGCGGCTATCGGCAATATCATCAAAGCCGCGCCAGCGATCAGAAATTTCCTTGTCTTTCGCCAGCGTGTTGGTGACCAGCACAAAAATACGGATATTGTCCTTGAAGGTTTTGGAGAGCGCTTCCGCCGCCTTCTGGCGGGTGGCAGGGTTGGCATCCTGCAACATGTTCAAGGTCGGCTCCAGCGTCTGGTTTTGACCATCCACGTCAAATTTCAGGCTGGCCAGTGTTTCATCAAACAGGCGATTGAAAGCCACAGCCCCCGTCTGGGACTTTTCCAGAAACAATTGCTCGATCTTGTCATCCAGTTGATGCGGCTTGTCCTGCCGCAGATCCACCAGCCATGGCTTGTAATGGGCTGTGGCTGCATCACGGGCAATGGCGGCATCAATCACGCTGTCTTCCAGCCGGTTGAGTTCCAGCGTGAAAAACAAAAGATGCGCCCCCAGATCGGTCAGCTTGGCCTGCACATCGCCAAAAAACTTGCCGCTGGCCGGATTGGTCATGTCTTTATAATAATAGAGGCCTGCATAAGAGCCGAGTTTGCCCAGCAAATCCTCAAGCTGTTCAAAATCTTTCAAGGCAGCGCCAAGGCCTGCATCACCATTGTTGCCAGCCGCTTTTTCCAGGCGGCCTTTCCATTTGGTTTCAAAGGCCAGACTCATGTCTTGCGCTTTGGCCAGATCGGCCTTGAAGGCATCCGAGTCCGGGCCGGGATAAAGATCCTCCAGCCGCCATTCTGGAAGCGTGCCAAGCTTTGCCTGCGCGTCTTGCGCTCCGGCACCTTGCGGCGCAGAATGGCAGGCGACGTGATGAGCAATGAAACGCATGATGCAGTCCTTCTTTCACGGGCAGCCTTTTTTTGAATGGCTGGCTGCTTCCACTCTTCATAATATACATGCCCGTCATAGCACGGGTGAGGCTACGGGCAATACTCACTCTCACCACATCCTTCCTTGAATCGGGATCGATTGAAGAAGAAAATGATGCAGGAGATTGAAGGTGTTACAGCCTTGTGGCGATATTTGGGTGCTTTATTGAGCAGAGTTGCACGCTGTGTCGATCTTCGACATAATCATAACGCCGTTTGATTGGGTTGTGCCATAACTGACTCTTTTCTGTGATTTGTGCGTTTTTTTGCGCGCAACTGTATCGAAGCGGACAAATTGATGGCCTATTGGTAAAATCCTAACAAAAGTTCCAATCTGTTTTTTAAGACTCTGTGGCATTTTACGATACATCGAGCTGCCAATGCATCCACTGCGTGTTGCGTCTATGGTGGATGTTTGCGGCTCACAGTTGAGGCGGTTTCTGTGTTGTTCCGCCTTGTGTCAGTTGAAGGCCACGTGTGTGGTCGAATGTGTTAACCGGCGCCAGACGCCATAGAGACCCCTGGGAGCTCAAATTGACCGCTCAAATTCTTGTTGTCGATGATGATCCAGTTCAACGTCGTCTATTGAAGGCCGCTGTGGAAAGTCAGGGTCATGTGGCCCATCTGGCGGAAGACGGTGAAGCGGGACTGGCGTATTTCCGCCGCCATCAGGCGGACATTTCCGTTGTGCTGCTGGATTTGATGATGCCTGGCATGTCGGGTCTGGATTTTCTCATTGCCATTGGCGGGCAGGAAGCGGATGTGCCGGTGATTGTTCAGACCGGGCAGGGCGGCATTGATACGGTGGTGCAGGCCATGCGCGCCGGTGCCTTCGATTTTGTGGTCAAGCCGGTGACGCCGGAACGTATTGTGGCGGCTGTGTCCAACGCGCTGAAAGTGGAGCAGGGAGAGGCGAGAGTACGGCCGATCCGTCGTTCCCGTTCCGGTTCCGTGCATTTCAGCGATATTATTTCGGCAAGCCCTGCCATGACGCGCGTGATTGATCTGTCACGTCGTGCAGCCCAATCGAACATTCCTGTGGTGCTGGAAGGGGAATCGGGCGTTGGTAAGGAAATGGTGGCGCGCGCCATTCAGTCCGCCAGCGATCGCAGTGCCCGTCCGTTTGTGACGGTCAATTGTGGGGCCATTCCGGCCAATATGGTGGAAAGCATCCTGTTCGGCCACGAAAAAGGCGCGTTCCCCGGAGCCACAGAACGGCATGTGGGCAAATTTATCGAGGCCGATGGCGGTACGCTGTTTCTCGATGAGATCGGTGAGCTGCCGCTGGAGGCGCAGGTCAAACTGTTGCGCGCCGTGCAGGATGGTGAGATTGAAGTCATGGGCGCTGCCCGCCCGCAGAAGGTCAATGTGCGGCTGATTTCGGCTACCAACAAGGATCTGATTGCCGAGGTCAAGGCCGGACGTTTCCGCGAAGATCTCTATTATCGCCTCAATGTGTTCCCCATCACCATTCCAGCCTTGCGCCGCCGCAAGGAGGATGTTCCCTTCCTGGCACGTGCTTTCGTCGAGCGCTTTTCTGCTGAGCAGCGTCTGACGCGGCCCATGACGCTGGGGGCTGGCGCTCTGGCCTTGCTGACGGCGTTTGACTGGCCGGGCAATATCCGTCAGTTGGAAAATGCTATCTATCGCGCCATTATTCTGGCGGAAGGCACAGAGCTGACGGAAAAAGACTTCCCGCAGATTCTGGCACAAATTCCCGGCGGTTTGTCGCAGGATAAATTCTGGTCTGGCGTTTCTGGCCTGTCGGATACCTTGGCAGAGGCCAATACTGCCCAGCGGCAGCAGGAGCGGCCGGAACTGGCCTTTATTGACCGTTTGCCCGCCCCACGCTCGGAGGAGCGCCATGCACCCGCAGGCGATAACATCATTGTCAGCGTGGATGACAGCGGCGATGTGCGCCGGCTGGCTGAAATTGAAGAGGAACTGATCCGGTTTGCGTTGAAATTCTACCGTGGACAGATGAGTCAGGTGGCGCGCAAGCTTGGAATTGGTCGCTCCACGCTCTATCGCAAACTCAAGGATTACGGGATTGATCCCGATGATCCACAAAAGAATGCGGCCTGATTGATATTGCCGATTGCCTCTTTGATGCGCGCTTCCAAGTTGGGGTGCGCATCTTTTTGTTATGGACCATCAGAGGAAGCTCGGTGATTCTCTTTTGATGTTGCTGAGAATGTCCGGGATAGTCCCTGCGACAGAAGGCCGCTGCGGTTGACAGAATGGCCCAGTTAGGCAATTTTGTCCGCGAAAATAGACTACTGCATCATTCCTTAAATCGGAATCGATTTAAGGAATGATGCAGCAGATTAAAAGTGTTACAGCGAACCTTTGTGCGCCATATATGGTGAGAGGCGCTGTAAAGCCTCCGCAAATGCGGGGTCATGGGTGGTTGCTTGAACGATTTATTGCGATTTACGAGCGCGTATTCCGCAAATTGTTAACCCCCGGGTAAGGATGATTGATTACTGGATGTCAATGGCTTGTTATGAATTGGTTCACCATATATGAATCAATTTTGTTGCTGTTGTTTTTTTGCCATGCGACGACCGCATTTCACAGGCATGTGATAATGTAGTGATGACGAAGTTTCTGACGGGGACTGATTTTGCAGGTATCTGGTGCATTTGTATCGCCCATCGGGCAGGGTGGGCGGTTTGACCGTCTGGCTGTGCTATGGGCAGGTATGTCCAGGATCGTCCTGACGGCATTCCTTCTTCTGTTCGTGTCGTTTGCCGGTCTGTTTGCCAGCACGCAATCGGCATCGGCCGAAACCCGCTCCCTGAAAATCTACTTCGTTCATACAGGCGAACGGCAGGACATCGTTTTCAAGCGCAATGGCCGGTATGATCCCAAAGGCCTGCAACAGCTCAATTACATTCTGCGTGACTGGCGTCGCAATGAGTCCACCAAGATGGACCCGCGCCTGTTTGATCTTGTCTGGTCGGTCTACAACAAGGCTGGTGCCAGCGGATATATCAATGTCGTGTCGGGCTACCGCTCGCCGCAAACCAACGCCATGCTACGGTCGCGTTCGCGCGGGGTGGCCAAGGAAAGCCAGCATATGCATGGCACGGCGATGGACTTTTTCATTCCCGGAACGCCACTGAAGACGCTGCGTGACATCGGCATGAAAATGCAGGCCGGTGGCGTTGGTTATTACCCCAATTCCGGTTCGCCCTTTGTGCATATGGATGTGGCTGGCGTTCGCTCCTGGCCGCGCATGCCGCGAGACGAACTGGTGCGACTGTTCCCGGATGGGAAAACCTTGCACATACCCGCCGATGGCAGGCCTTTGCCGGGCTATCAGGTGGCGATGGAAGAATATAAGCGACGATTGGGCTCCGAGCAGATTATGATGGCGGATAGTCGATCGACG
>CAJYRE010000142.1 GCA_913776675.1 Rhizobiaceae bacterium | reverse complement strand
CTGCAATCACAGGACGTGCGCTGGCCGCAGGCTGGTTTGCGATGGTTCTGATTGCCCTGAATGTAGTGGCAGGCGACATGACGCTGAGCCTTCCCTTGCTGGGCGGCTGCACTATCACGCTTGTTTTGTGTGTTTTTATCTGGCGCTGGTCGTGGTGGCTGGCTGGCGGTGTTTTTTATGCAAGCGCCTGTATTGTTGCGCTGGCTGCGATTCGGGATGACGACGCTCTTGGCTTTGTTGCTATGCTCTTCGTCTTCATGATTGTGTGGAGCACCGATATTCTGGCCTATTTTGTCGGCCGTGCCGTGGGCGGGCCGAAGCTGGCCCCCAAAATATCGCCGGGCAAAACCTGGTCGGGCGCAATTGGTGGGGCTTTGGCAGGGGTTGTTGGTGGATGCCTGGTTGCTTTCGCCTATTTTTCCATATCCGGCTGGTGGATACCGGGGTTGGCATTGATTTTGTCGATCATCAGCCAGATGGGCGATCTGTTCGAATCCTTTATCAAACGGCGCTTTGGCGCTAAAGATTCCAGTCATCTCATTCCGGGGCATGGCGGTGTCATGGATCGGGTTGATGGTCTTGTAACGGCAAGTTTTGGTGCATTTCTTGTGGCTATGGTTCTCGCTGCGAACGGCAATGGATTGACCGATTCGGTTGGTGGATTGCTTTTTGGATTTGCTGGAAAGTAAAAGGTAGCCGAGAGGCTGCTTTTATAGATTTGATAAAAACAAGAAAAAATGCTGTAACAGTCCTCAACTTTTCAGGGATTGATCTGCGCGCTGCGTGGGATGAAATGTCTGGCGAGGCAATATGGGAGAAGTGAGCGGGCTTATGGCTATTTTCAGTTTTCTGACGGGATATATAATTCCGTTCGTGCTTGTTCTCTCCCTGATCGTCTTTGTGCATGAGATGGGCCATTATCTGGTTGGACGGTGGTCTGGCATCAAGGTTGTGGCTTTTTCGCTGGGTTTCGGTCCTGAGCTGGTTGGATTTAACGATCGCCATGGCACACGCTGGAAATTGAGCGCGATTCCTCTGGGTGGCTACGTTCGCTTTTTCGGAGATGCAGATGCATCCAGCAAAGGTGATTCTGCCGAATGGGAGGCGATGTCTGATGCCGAGCGTGCCATGACGCTGAATGGTGCCAAGCTGTGGAAACGTGCCGCAACTGTTGCGGCTGGTCCTATCGCCAATTTTCTGCTGTCCATCCTGATCTTTTCGGCAACCTTCAGCCTGTATGGCAAGGCCGTTTCCGATCCTGTGGTGGCCGAGGTGTTGCCCGGAAGTGCGGCGTCAACGGCGGGGATCCAGCCCGGTGACCTGCTGTTTGCATTGGATGGGGATCGCGTCAAAACATTTGATGATGTGGTGCGCTACGTGGGTGTGCGGCCCGGTGTGGCGATTGTGGTGACGGTCAAGCGTGGTGATCAGACAATTGATATGACGCTGACACCACGGCGCACGGAAACAACGGATCGTTTCGGCAATAAAATGGAAGTTGGCCAGATCGGCATTATGACGACCGCTAAGACCGGCAATTTTCGTGTGGAAAAACTGGATGTTCTGCAATCGGTAAAAGAGGGTGTGCGCCAGACTCTGAATATCGTGACGGGAACCTATGACTATATCAGCAACATATTCGCAGGCCGCATGAATGCAGATCAACTGGGCGGCCCCATCCGGGTTGCGCAGACCTCTGGCCAGATTGCGACGTTGGGTGTTGCGGCTTTGCTGCAATTGGCCGCCGTTCTGTCAGTTTCCATAGGTTTACTTAACCTCATGCCCATTCCAGTGCTTGATGGCGGGCATTTATTCCTTTATGCGATTGAGGCAGTTCGCGGTAAGCCCGTCAGTGCGCAGGTGCAGGAGATCGCATTCCGAGTGGGGATGATTATGATTCTGTCGCTGATGGTGTTTGCAACGTGGAATGATATTAGTCGACTGATAGGCTAGGTTATGGCTTGCGTTGATTGAAAGGATTTGTTTACGATGTTTCAAAATGATCGTGGTGAATTGACTACGAATTGAAACGAAGTAAATGGAAATTAACCCGTGATCTTGCTTGTAGAGCAAAAGCGGTTAAAACCACCAAAGTACCGGAGTCGGTTTTTTGACCGAGGGACAACGGAAAAAAGGTTAGAAGTTAACATGAAGGCTGGTTCAAGATTTTTGAACGCGGTATCGGCGGTAGCGCTGTCTGCTGGTGTGGTTTCCCTGAGTGCGGGGATCGGTGTCGTTGTGTCGGCCTCTGTGGCAAACGCGGCTGTCATCCAGCATATTGATGTGCGTGGAGCGACCCGTGTTGGTGCGAATGCTGTTCGCGCTAATTTGACGATCCAGCCGGGCAAGGCGTTTTCGAACACCGATATTGATGACTCAGTGAAGCGGCTGTATGGCACGGGCTATTTTTCCGATGTGAAAATCTCGGTGTCCGGCAGCTCGCTGGTGGTCACGGTCAGCGAGAATCAGCTCGTCAATCAGGTTGTTTTCAATGGCAATCGTAAGCTCAAGGATGACAAGCTCTCGACGGTTGTTCAGACGCAGTCGCTTGGGCCATACAGCAAAGAGCTGATTGACGCTGACATCAAGCGTATCAAGGATGCCTATGCTGCCATCGGTCGTAGCGATGTTCAGGTAACGACCCAGACGGCGTCCGTTGGTCCAGGTCGTGT
>CAJYRE010000141.1 GCA_913776675.1 Rhizobiaceae bacterium | reverse complement strand
CGGTTCACGGCGTTTTCCACCATGTTCACCTCATCGGCAATGGCCGATTCCGAGGCCGGCCCTTGAAAGGTCATGGTGTAGCTGCCGCCAGCCTTTTTCATGGCAGCATCGGCACCCTTTTGCACATTCTGCCAATAGGTGGAGTTGACGGTTTTGACAATCACCGCAATCTCGGCGGCATTGGCGGGCAGGCTGGCCAACACGGCCACAGAGGCCAGCGCGGCAAACATAAAGGTCTTCATAGGTTCTCCTCCGGTTTATCTGGCCTGATGGCCGTTGTTAAATGAGAACACCTCCTCCGGTGCCTCACAGTCATGCAAAATCAGCGGCGGTTGCGGAGCTGGTCGATCCAGACCGTGCCCAAAATGACAAAGCCAATGATGATCTGCTGGGTGAAGGCCGAAACACCGTTCATGTTCAGGCCGTTGCGCAAAATGCCAATCACAAACGCCCCGATGGCGGTGCCGGAAATGGTGCCCACGCCGCCAATCAGCGATGTGCCGCCAATCACCGCACTGGCAATGGCATCCAGTTCATACATGACGCCTTCATTGGGCTGGCCCGTGACAAGGCGCGACATCAGCACACAGCCTGTCAGCCCGGCCAGCGTACCCGACAGAATATAGGTAAAGCTGGTGATGCGCGCCACATTGACCCCCGACAGCCGCGAGGCATCGACATTGGAACCCACCGCATAAATATGGCGGCCCAAAACGGTGCGGTTGAGCATAAAGGCCACCGCCAGCGCAATGATCACCATCAGAATGACAGGGTAGGGGATGCCGGGAAAGCTGACATTGGGAAAGCCGTCATCGCCAATCGTCACCATGCGCAGAAACGCGCCATTGCCCAGCTCCCCAAAGGCATCGCCAAGGCCCGACACCGCCCGCGCATCGGTGATTTGCAGCGCCACGCCGCGGGCAATCAGCATCATGCCCAAGGTGGCAATAAACGGCGGCAGCCGCAGCTTTGTCACCACAAAACCATTGATGGCCCCGCAGGCCGTGCCGGTGAGAATGCCCAGACCCATGGCAACGGGAACCGGCCAGTTCCAGTCGCGCACCGCAAGGGCGGCCACCACACCGGCCAGCGCCAGCACCGAGCCAACCGACAAATCAATGCCGCCGGTGATGATCACGCAAGTGGCCCCAATGCCCAGAAAGGCAATGGATGTGACCTGAAGGGCCACTGTCATGCCATTATCGAGGCTGAAAAACGCCGGGCTGGTGACTGAGAAAATCGCAATCAACACCAGCAGACTGCCAAGGGCGGCAAATTTCTGGATCAGATCCTTCTGACGATCACTGAACCGGGCCTGTTTTTTCTCCAGCGTGGGCGGCATGGTGATGTCCTTCATGGCCTGTGCCCCTGATAACCCGATGCAAAACGCATGATCTCCTCCTGATTGGTTTTGCGCGTTTCCAGGATCGCCGTGATGCGCCCCTGATGGAACACGGCGACGCGATCGGTCATGCCGAGAATTTCCGGCAGTTCCGAGCTGATCAGCACCACGCCAATGCCGCTGGCGGCCAGCTCGTCCATAATTTTGTAAATGGCGAATTTCGCCCCCACATCGATGCCACGGGTGGGTTCATCGAAAAACAGCAGTTTCGATTGGCGAAACAGCCACTTGCCAATGATGATCTTTTGCTGGTTGCCGCCGGAGAGCAGCCGCACCGGCTGCTGGATGGATGGCGTGCGCACATTCAGCTTTTCCACATAATGGCGGGCCACCGCATCATGCTGCTTGCGATCCACCAAGCCGAAACGGTTGGAAACCGCCTGCATATTGGCCAGCGTCATATTGGCGGCCACCGGCATTTTCAAAGCCAGCCCCTGGCTTTTGCGATCCTCGGACAGATAGGCAATGCCATGCGCAATCGCATCACGCGGATTGTGAATGGCAAGCCGTTCGCCCTGAAAGACAATCTCGCCGGAATCCAGCGGATCGGCCCCGAAAATCGCCCGCGCCACCTCGGTGCGGCCAGCGCCCATCAGCCCGGCAAAACCGAGGATTTCGCCGCGCTTCAGCGTGAAATCAATATCGGAAAACACGCCAGCGCGGTTCAGCCCCTTGACCTTGAGCAGCACATCTTCGGTGGGAATGGACTGGCGTTCGGGAAATTTCTCATCCAGCGAGCGGCCCACCATGCGCGAGACGATCTCATCCACCGTGGTGGCAGCAAAATCGCTGGTGCCGACATATTTGCCATCGCGCAGAACGGTGACACGATCGACAATCTCGGCCATTTCATCCAGCCGGTGCGAGATATAGACAATGCCGACGCCCGAGGCTTTCAGCTCATGGATCACCTTGAACAGCAACCGCGTTTCCTGCTCGGTCAAGGAGGAGGTCGGCTCATCCATGATCAGCACTTCGGCTTTCAGCGACAGCGCCTTGGCAATTTCCACCATCTGGCATTGCGCAACAGAGAGCGTGCGCACCATGGCATCCGGGCTGATGTCCACGCCCAGACGGTCCAGATGTTGTTTTGCTTCGCGGCGCAGGCGCTTGCGATCCACCAGCACCGGCAGGCCCAGCACCCGGCTGCGCGGCTCGCGCGCCAGAAAAATGTTTTCTGCCACACTCAGATGCGGCACCAGATTGAGTTCCTGATGAATGATGGCAATGCCCGCCTGCTCGGCCTGCAAGGGCGAGGCAAATTCCACCGGCTGGCCTTTATAGACAAGAGTTCCCGAACTGGGCTGATAGACCCCGCTGATGATTTTCATCAGGGTGGATTTGCCCGCACCATTCTCACCACAGACGGCATGCACCTCGCCCGGCAGCAGATCAAACTGCACACCCGACAGCGCCAGAACACCCGGAAACTGCTTGGTCATGCCCTTCAGGCTCAAGATCGGCTGGCGCATCAATGGCGCATGGGCTTGCCACGGCGATTCTGCCTGCTGCGACGGCATATTCATCAGCACCTCCTCTGCCTGACGAACTCCATGACACCGCTCACCCCTCCAGACCAGCCGTATCATGGCCCAAGGATTAGTCCGCAAGACAAAACTGGTCAAGCCACTTTTAACAAAGCAAGGCAAGATTCTGCTAAAAAGCAACAATACGCCAAAGAGATTGCGTCGGTCCGCGAATTTTGGTAAGGCCAATTTACCAGAGGGAGATGGGGCAGAGGGAGGATGGGCATGACTGTGAGCCAAAAGGTCGAAACCCGCCGACTGTATCAGCAGGTGGCCGACCAGATTCGCCAGTTCATTGAAGACCGGCATTATGGTGCCGGTGCGCGCCTGCCGGGCGAGCGTGATCTGGCCCAGCAGCTTGGCGTTTCGCGCCCATCCTTGCGTGA
>CAJYRE010000140.1 GCA_913776675.1 Rhizobiaceae bacterium | reverse complement strand
CGAGGTGGACGCACCGAACCTAACACCCGCGCCACCATGCAAGAGCTTTATGCCGGGTTGGAAGCCAACAGCCAAAACCGCTGGCCCAGCCTTGAGCATGATGTGGGGGCCATCAACAGCCTGTTGTCACCATTTTTGTCTGCCGGTTTTTACTATAAAACCTTCATGTGGCCCGGGAAATTCTGGGAAAAGCTTTATGAGCCGGTGATCCGCAAGGCGGCGGGTCTGGGCAAGGCCAGCTATGAGGCCGACCCCGACGCCTATGAAAAATGCTGGGCGCATTGTGACCTGCTGGTGATCGGCGCAGGTGCTGCTGGTTTGATCGCTGCTCTCGCCGCTGGCCGTGCCAGGGCGAGGGTGGTGCTGGTGGATGAGCAGGCGCAGCTTGGCGGTGGATTGCTGGCTGAGACGGCTTTGATCAATGGTGTGGCCGCCGCTGAATTTGTTGCAGCCACCAAAGCCGAGCTGGAAAGCCTGCCCAATGTGCAACTGCTTGCCCGCACCACGGCGTTTGGCTGGTATGATGGCAATGTGTTTGGCGCGGTGGAGCGGGTGCAAAAGCATGTTGCTAATCCGGCCTCAAACCGCCCGGTAGAACGGCTGTGGCGCATTGCGGCGAAGAAAGCCATTTTGGCCACGGGGGCAGAAGAGCGCCCGCTGGTGTTCGGCGGCAATGACATTCCCGGCGTGATGATGGCAGGCGCGATGCGCCGCTATCTCAACCACTATGGCGTCGCGCCCGGCAAAAAGACGGCCATTTTCACAAGTAATGACAGCGGTTATGCCTTGGCGGCAGATCTTGAAGCCGCAGGCGTGAGTGTCACGGCCCTGATCGATAGCCGCCGCGATGCAACGACTGCTTATCAGGGCAAAGCGCGGCTGGTGCGGGGCGGGTTGGTCAGCAACGTGCATGGTGGCAAATCCGTTGAGGGGCTGGACCTGTGGCGCGAGGGCCAGATCGAGCGGCTGGAGGTGGATAGTCTTGCCATGTCGGGCGGATTCTCGCCCATTATTCATCTGGCTTGCCATCGGGGTGGCAAGCCGCGTTGGTCAGAGGCTCATTCTGCCTTTCTGGCCCCGGAGGGATTAAACAATCTGGCCTTAGTCGGGTCGGCTGCGGGCGTGTTTGGCCTTGCGGCTTGCATCGCGGATGCTAGTGCCAAAGCGATTGAAATTCTGCAAAGTCTCGGCTTTAAGGCCTCCACTATTACTGCGAGTGTCGAAGGAGAGATGGCTCCTTTACCCGCCAAGCCGCTCTGGTCCATTCCCGGCATCAAAGCCAAAGCCTTTGTGGATTTTCAAAACGATGTGCATACCAAGGATCTCGGCCTTGCCGTGCAGGAAGGCTATGGCCATGTGGAACTGGCCAAGCGCTACACAACCAATGGCATGGCCACCGATCAGGGCAAGCTTTCCAATGTGAACGCTATCGGCTTGTTAGCCGAGGCACGGCGCATCTCGCCCGCCGATGTTGGCACCACCACCTTCCGGCCTTTCTATACGCCAGTGTCGTTTGGGGCGTTGGCCGGGGCATCGCATGGCAAGGATTTTCAGCCGGTGCGCAAATCGCCCTTGCATGATTGGGCGGCGAAGAACGGGGCCACCTTTGTCGAAACCGGGCTGTGGTATCGCTCCGCATGGTTCCCAAAAGCGGGTGAGAGCGGCTGGCGCGAAAGCGTGGACCGCGAGGTGAAAAATGTGCGCATCAACGCCGGGATTTGCGATGTTTCCATGCTGGGCAAAATCGAGGTCTGCGGGCCGGATGCGGCTGAATTCCTCAATCGGGTTTACTGCAACGCCTTTTTGAAATTGCCGGTCGGTAAGGCCCGCTATGGGCTGATGCTGCGTGAAGATGGCTTTATCTATGATGATGGCACCACCAGCCGCATGGATGAAAACCGTTATTTCATGACCACCACCACCGCCTATGCGGCAGGGGTCATGAACCATCTGGAATTCTGCGCGCAGGTACATTGGCCGGAGTTGGATGTGCGGCTGGCCTCTGTGACCGATCAATGGGCGCAAATGGCAGTGGTCGGGCCAAAATCCCGTGCCATTTTGCAAAAGCTGGTGGATGAGGATATTTCCAACGAGGCCTTCCCCTATCTTGCTGCCAAGGAAGTGTCGCTGCTGGGGGGGCGGTTGAAGGGCCGCCTGTTCCGCATTTCCTTCTCCGGCGAATTGGCCTTTGAACTGGCCGTGCCTGCCGATTATGGCGAGAGCATTGCCGATGCGGTGATGCAGGCGGGCGAGGAACACGGTATTCAGCCTTACGGTATCGAGGCTTTGTCGGTGCTGCGCATCGAGAAAGGCCATGTCACCCACAACGAGATTAATGGCACGGTGGTGCCTGCCGATCTCGGCTTTGGCAAAATGGTGAGCGCCACGAAGCCGGATTTCATCGGTAAGCATATGCTGGGCCGTGAAGGTTTGACGGACTCCGACCGTCCGCAACTTGTTGGCGTCATGCCGCTGGATGCTGCAACAAGCTTCAAAACAGGCGCGCATATTCTGAACAAGAATGCAGACCCGACGCTGGAAAACGATCAGGGTTATATCACGTCGTCGTGTTTTTCGCCGCATATCGGCTGCACCATTGGCCTTGCGCTGGTCAAGGGCGGTGCCGCCCGCCATGGCGAGGAGGTGCTGGCGTGGAATGCCTTGCGGAATGAGTTCACCCCCGCCCGTCTTGTTCACCCGGTGTTTGTCGATCCCAACAATGAGAAGCTCCATGGTTGACACTGCTTTTTCTGATTTTCCGCTTGTGCGCCGGGCCGCTCTTGCGTCAGACACCGTGGCTCGTTTCGGTGCTCTGACCTTGGAAAGTGTCCCGGCGGCAATCGTGCAGGTGCTGGGCAAACCGGGCGATGCTGCGCCCACGGTGCCTGTGGGTTTTGATTTGCGCAGCACTGGCCCCGGCCAATGGTTTGCCGTTGGCGCTGCTGATCAAGCCCTTCCGGCTTTTGAGACAGGTGTTTATGGGGTTGATCAAAGCCATGGCCGGGTGCTGATCCGCTTGCACGGCGCGCCTGTGCGGTCTGTGTTGGCCAAAGGCACGGCGCTGGATTTGCATCCCGACCAATTTGCGATTGGCGCGGCCGCCACCACGCTGATCGGCCATATCAGTGTGAATCTGTGCCGCACGGGTGAAGATGTGTTTGAGCTTCTGGTGCTGCGCGGTTTTGCTGAAAGCCTGTGGCATGAGCTGGAAACCATGAGCGCAGAGTTTAACTGACCTCTTGCGCTCTCGCCCACTTTTGGCATACCATAATACAGACTTGCAGCAGGAGGGCGGCAATCATGGCGTTTGCAAGCGAGGGGGCGATCCGGGTGGAGCGGCCAGCCAAGACGCTCAGGGAACTGGCGCTGGACAAGGTGCGCGATGCGATTTTCAGCGGTCATTTCAGGCCGGGCGATCGGTTGGTGGAGCGCGATCTCTGCGCCCAGCTTGGGGTGAGCCGCACCATTGTGCGCGAAGTGCTGCGCCATCTGGAATCGGAAGGTCTGGTGTCGAATCTGCCCAGCAAAGGGCCGATGGTGGCACATCTGGGGGTGGAGGAGGCCCGGCAGATTTATGAAATTCGTGGAGCATTGGAAGGCATGGCGGCGCGATTGTGCGCCGAAATGCAGGATTCTGCCACGGTGGAACAGTTGGAGGCGGCGCTGCACGCCATCCGCGATGCCTATGGACGAGCCAATATGGCCGATGTTCTGGCGCAGACCACCCGTTTTTATCAGACGCTGTTCACCAGCATTTCCCGGCATATTGCCTGGGATGTGGTCAAGCTGATGACCGTGCGCATCAACCATCTGCGGTCCATGACCATCAAGACGGAAGGGCGCGCTGTGGAAGGCCCCGCCCAGATGCAGAAAATGGTGGATGCCATTCGGCGCGGCGATGCCGCCTTGGCAGAGCAAGCGGCCATTGAGCATGTGCGCCGGGCGTTTGATATTGCCCAAGGGGTTCTGGCCCAGCGTCAGAGTGGCAATCTATCCTGACATGCATGTTGTGACATTCGACGTTTACAGCACTCTTTAAATATACGGCATAATTTTCTTCTTAACCGATTGTGATCAAAGGAGAAAATTATGCAGTGACCGACTGAAAAACTGTGCGATTTTCAACCTTGGTGCCCTGTGCCGAGGCTGTTTTTCTGTCTAAAATTTCCTAAAAATAAAAAATAATTCTTTTTACGCAAGTTGCTTGACTCCCGAAAATCTTGGCATACCATAATATCA
>CAJYRE010000139.1 GCA_913776675.1 Rhizobiaceae bacterium | reverse complement strand
CGCGGCTGTTCTGTCGCAGGTTGCTGCGCTTGCAACAAGTGTTGGTGCCGTTAGCGACGAATGGAATGGTTTTGCCGTGTTGCACACTGCTGCTGCGCGTGTTGGCGGCCTTGATGTCGGTTTCGTGCCGGGGCAGGGGGGCAAGACGGCTTCTGAAATGCTCACATCCATGGATGTGCTGTTCCTGCTCGGGGCTGATGAAATTGACCTGTCAACCAAGACAGCAAAGCTGACAGTTTATATTGGCTCTCACGGTGATAACGGTGCACAAAATGCGGATGTGATTTTGCCAGCAGCGGCCTATACCGAGAAGTCTGGTCTTTGGGTGAATACGGAAGGCCGTGTTCAAATGGGAGCGCGTGCAGGTTTTGCCCCTGGTGAAGCCCGTGAAGATTGGGCCGTTCTGCGCGCTCTTTCCGATGTGCTTGGCAAGAAGCTGCCGTTTGATTCACTCTCGCAACTTCGGCAGAAGCTGTATCAGGCACATCCGCATTTCGCGGATGTGGATAGCATTTTGCCCGGCAATGTTGCCGATGTTGCTGCCATCGCAAAAAAAGGCGGGAATATGACGCAATCTGCGTTTGCTTCGCCGGTCAAAGACTTCTATTTGACAAACCCGATAGCACGTGCGTCGGCCGTCATGGCTGAATGCTCGGCATTAGCCCGCAACAATTTCAAGGCTGCGGCAGAGTAAGGGCAAGGGATCATGGACTCTTTCTTTTTTAGTTATGTTTGGCCTGCGATCATTATGGTCGGTCAATCCCTGCTGTTGCTGGTCTGTCTTCTTCTGTTCATTGCCTACATCCTGCTGGCTGACCGCAAGATCTGGGCGGCTGTTCAATTGCGTCGTGGTCCTAATGTGGTGGGCCCTTGGGGACTTTTCCAGTCCTTCGCCGATCTTTTGAAGTTTGTGCTGAAAGAACCGATCATTCCTGCCGGTGCCAACAAGGGTGTTTTTCTTTTGGCTCCGCTGGTTGGTGTTACGCTGGCGCTTGCGACATGGGCTGTTATTCCGCTCAATCAGGGCTGGGTGATTGCCAATATCAATGTCGGCATTCTCTATGTTTTCGCCATTTCTTCGCTGGAAGTGTATGGCGTGATCATGGGCGGTTGGGCGTCTAACTCAAAATATCCGTTCCTTGGCGCACTTCGTTCTGCCGCCCAAATGGTGTCTTATGAAGTCTCCATGGGTCTGGTGATTGTCACGGTTTTGCTCTGTGTTGGTTCGCTCAATCTCACGGATATTGTTCTGTCGCAAAAGACCGGCCTTGGCACAATGATCGGTTTGCCATCTTCCATGCTGGATTGGCATTGGCTGGCACTGTTCCCGATGTTTGTGATTTTCTTCATCTCCGCTCTTGCGGAAACCAATCGTCCACCGTTCGATTTGCCCGAAGCGGAATCCGAACTGGTTGCGGGCTTTATGGTCGAGTACGGCTCTACCCCATACATGATGTTCATGTTGAGCGAGTATGCTGCCATCGTTTTGATGTGCGCAATGACGACCATTCTGTTTCTGGGGGGATGGTTGCCACCTCTTGATGTTGCCGTGCTGAACTGGGTTCCTGGCATTATCTGGTTCGTGCTGAAAAGCACCATGGTGTTCTCAATGTTCGCGATTACCAAGGCCATCGTTCCGCGCTATCGCTATGACCAGTTGATGCGTCTGGGCTGGAAGGTTTTCCTGCCAATTTCTCTGGCGATGGTGGTGATTGTTGCATTCGTTCTGAAGTTGACGGGGTGGGCATGATGCGCTTTCTCCTTACATTTAGCAGATTTGGAGTTTGAAGATGGCAAGTCTGTCCCAAGCCGTCCGTTCGCTGTTCCTAAAAGAATTCGTTGGCGCGTTCTTCCTTTCGATGCGGTTTTTCTTCACGCAGAAAGCGACAGTGAATTATCCTTTTGAAAAAGGCCCGGTGAGCCCGCGTTTCCGCGGAGAGCATGCTTTGCGCCGTTATCCCAATGGTGAAGAGCGCTGCATTGCCTGCAAATTGTGCGAGGCAATCTGTCCTGCCCAAGCCATTACCATTGAGGCTGGCCCACGCCGCAATGATGGTACGCGCCGTACGGTTCGTTATGACATCGATATGGTGAAATGCATTTACTGCGGCTTCTGTCAGGAAGCGTGCCCGGTGGATGCCATTGTCGAAGGCCCGAATTTCGAGTTCTCGACGGAAACACGTGAAGAACTCTACTTTGATAAGGCAAAGCTGCTCGCTAATGGCGATCGGTGGGAGCGGGAAATTGCCCGCAACATCGCTCTGGATGCGCCCTATCGTTAATAGATTGATCGAAGAGATCGGTGGCGTCGCTGGCAAACGACTGGTGGGCGCCCCGGTTTGAAATTGAAACGAAATGTTCGGCTGGCCCCATGGGTTGGCGCATTTCATAGGACACGGTCAAATTCCGCGCTCCTGGGGAAGATGAAAAGGCACCATCATGGGTCTTCAGACAATCTTTTTCTACCTTTTCGCCTTTGTCGCAATTGCGTCGGCGTTTATGGTTATTTCGTCACGAAATCCGGTTCATTCGGTTTTGTTTCTCATCTTGACCTTCGTCAACGCAGCAGGTCTGTTCATGCTGACGGGGGCTGAATTCCTGGCCATGATCCTTCTCGTGGTCTACGTCGGTGCGGTGGCGGTTCTGTTCCTCTTCGTTGTGATGATGTTGGACATTGACTTCACCGAACTGAGGGCCGGCACCATGAAATATGCGCCGCTTGGTGCATTGATTGGTGCCATCGTTGCTGCCGAGCTGATCTTTGTGATTGGCGGATCAGTGATTTCACCCGAGGCCCTGAAAGCGATCACCATGCCGCTTCCCGCCTTGTCAGAGCAGCAGAATACCTCTGTTCTCGGTAATGTGCTTTACACAACATACGTCTATTACTTCCAGATTGCCGGACTTGTGCTGCTGGTTGCCATGATCGGTGCCATCGTACTGACACTGCGCCATCGCCAGAACATCAAACGGCAAAATATCGCTCATCAGGTTGCTCGCACGCCGGCCACAGCCATCAAGGTTGTCAAGGTCAAGCCGGGCCAGGGCATTTGAGCTGAAGTCAGGGATCTCAAGGAAACGAACAATGGAAATCGGACTTTCCCATTATCTCACTGTCAGCGCCATCCTGTTCATGCTGGGCGTCTTTGGCATTTTTCTCAACCGGAAGAATGTCATTGTTATCCTGATGTCGGTGGAACTTATTCTTCTCGCTGTAAACCTCAATATGGTGGCATTCTCGTCATTCCTCAATGACGTTGTCGGCCAGGTTTTCGCGCTGTTCATCCTGACCGTCGCGGCTGCTGAAGCTGCGATTGGCCTTGCTATCCTCGTCGTCTTCTATCGCAACCGCGGATCGATCGCCGTTGAAGACGTCAACATGATGAAGGGCTGATACGGCTATGCTATTGTATAAGGCAATTGTCTTCCTTCCGCTGCTCGGCGCGATCATTGCTGGTCTGTTTGGTCGGCAAATCGGCGCGAAAGCGTCTGAATTTATTACCAGCGGCTTTATGATCCTGGCTGCTGTGCTGTCTTGGTATGTATTTATCAATGTGGGCTTTGGCGAACATGACGAACTGATCAAGGTTCCCGTGTTGCGCTGGGTGCAGGTTGGCGGCATTGATGTGGACTGGGCCCTGCGGGTTGATACGCTCACCGCAGTGATGCTGGTTGTTGTCAACAGTGTCTCCACATTGGTGCATTTGTATTCAATCGGATACATGCACCATGACCCCCATCGTCCACGCTTCTTCAGCTATCTGTCGCTGTTTACCTTTGCGATGTTGATGCTGGTGACCTCGGACAACCTGCTGCAAATGTTCTTTGGCTGGGAAGGTGTTGGTCTTGCATCCTATCTGTTGATTGGCTTCTGGTTTAAAAAGCCGTCGGCCAGTGCTGCCGCGATGAAGGCATTTATCGTTAACCGCGTGGGTGACTTCGGCTTTATTCTGGGTATCGGTACTGTTTTCGTGCTGTTCGGCTCGATCAATTTCGAGACGATTTTTGCAGCGACGAAAACCTATCTGCCTGCAGAAGGTGCAGCCGCGGGTGATGCT
>CAJYRE010000138.1 GCA_913776675.1 Rhizobiaceae bacterium | reverse complement strand
TGGCCCCCCGACACAAGCAGCATCAGATAGGGAAATTGAATGCCGTCGGTGAGCCTTGCCGTCAGCGCATGGCCCTCCAGATGGTTTATGGCATAGAGCGGCTTGTTTGCGGCTTTAGCTATGGCTTTGCCGGTCATCAACCCCACCAGCAGCCCGCCAATCAGACCGGGACCAGAGGTTGCGGCCACGGCGTCAATGTCTTTCAGGGTGACATTGGCTTTCAAAAGGGCTTCTTCAATCAACACATCCAGCGCTTCGACATGGGCGCGGGCGGCAATTTCCGGCACCACGCCGCCATAGGCGCTATGCTCATCCAGCTGGCTCAAAACCACATCGGAGATGATTTCGCCGCGGCCATCGCTATGACGCACAACAATGGAGGCTGCGGTTTCATCGCAGCTGGTTTCGATACCGAGAATTTTGAGAGAATCTGCCATGAACGTGAAGTTGCGTCGATTTGGTTAATTGCGATAGGCCCCAAACATGGGTACGAGGACAGTCGGTAACAATGGATGAGCTTTGATGCAAACGAAACCTTTCCGTATCGGCACACGCGGCAGCCCTTTGGCGCTGGCGCAGGCCCATGAAACCCGCGACCGCCTGATGGCTGCCCATGGTCTTGGCCCGGAAATGTTCGAAATCGTCGTGCTGTCCACCACTGGTGACCGGATTACCGATAGAGCATTGTCAGAGATCGGCGGCAAGGGACTTTTCACGCTGGAACTGGAGCAGCAGCTCACCTCCGGCGGGCTGGATCTGGCTGTACATTCCTCCAAGGATATGCCCACTGCCCTGCCCGATGGCCTGGAAATTGCTGCCTATCTGCCCAGAGAAGATATTCGGGATGCCTTTATTGGCAGAGTTGCGCCCAATCTGATGGACATGCCGCATGGGGCGGTGATCGGCTCGGCATCCTTGCGGCGTCAGGCACTCATCCGACGGCTGCGGCCCGATCTTCAGGTCATCACCTATCGCGGCGCGGTGGAAACCCGGCTGAAAAAGCTGGCGGAAGGTCAGGTGGATGCGACGCTTCTAGCCGTTGCGGGGTTGAAGCGGCTGAACAAGGAAGAGGTGATTACCGAATATCTGGATATTGAGCATTTCCCGCCCGCACCCGCGCAAGGTGCCATCTGCATCGAGGCACGGATTGGTGATGCGCGTCTTCAAAAATTGCTGGAACCACTCAATCACCGCCCGACTTTTGACGCGGTTTCATGTGAGCGTGCCTTTCTGGCGGCGCTGGATGGCTCCTGTCGCACCCCAATTGCCGGGTTTGCCGTGTCGGATGGCCAACACATCCGCCTGAAAGGCACCATATTGACGCCGGATGGACAGATTTCCCATTCGGTGGAGATAGAAGGGCCTTGCACAGACGGGTTCAAACTGGGCTGGGCCGCCGGTGAACAGGTCAGAGCCAAGGCCGGGCCAGAGTTTTTTGAGGGATGGGCGTAAAACCATGCGCGTTCTGGTGACACGGGCAGAGAAGGCGGGGCAAAAAACGGCTGCACGCCTCCTCGCTCTGGGTCATCAGCCAATTCTTTTGCCGTTGGCCAAGCCCGTGCATACGCCGCAAAATGCCATTGCTGCCTTGAGCCAACCCCATTCAGGGTTGATCATCACCAGCGGTGAAGCCGTTCGTGCCCTTGAGGCGATCAAGGTGCAACTCGCGCCGCATTTTTCCACGCCGCTGTTTGTGGTGGGATCGACCACCGAAAAGGCAGCACGGCGTCTGGGGTTTCACACCCTTCAAACCGCCGACGGCGATGGCGCGGCGCTGGCCAGACTGATTGGCCAAAATGCCCAGAAAAGCGATGACCCCCTGCTCTATTTGGCGGGCAAGCCCCGCGCCAAAACCCTGGAGCATGAATTGCAGGCACAAGACCTCCCCCTTACAACGGCTGAGATCTATCGCATGGAAACCATTGTCTATCAGCCGCAGGACATTGTTCACGCGCTGGACAACACGCCAGTGGATGCGGTTTTGCTCTATTCGGCAGAAACCACCAGACGGTTCTGCGCTCTTCCCATGCCGGATCGGGTGGCAACGCTTCTGGCGTCAGCCCACTGCCTGTGTTTGAGTGAGCAAGTGGCAGGCCCTCTGATCGCGCCGTTTAACACCCATGTTGCCATCGCTGAACATCCGGATGAAGAAAGCCTGTTGGCCTTACTGGAAAATCCCAGCTAGATCAGCAAAATCAAAACCACCCCTTTCCTTCCGGCTCATCCCTGACTAACTTCAACGCATAAGAGATTGAAAGCGAGGTTGCCATGGTTTCGGGAAAACCCCCACGCCGCTCGAAAACAACAGAAGAGCCGGTTATCATCGACCTGCAGGCAACGGAAGTTGCCCCGGACAAGCCTGCCGATGAAGCCGCGCCGTCTGTCACACCAGCCCCCGAGACCGTGACGGATACCCCGCCGCCTGAGCCAACGCTGCACCCTGAGACCGCGCCGACCTCTGAGGCATCGGCCACCAGCCCGGAGCAGCCGCCCAAAGAGGAGGCCACAGCGGAAACGGCCCCTGAAAAGGAAGCGGACACAACATCCACATCGATGTTTGGAAGCGAAACGGCAGACCCAGACAACCAGCCATCCAACGAAGAGGTGGCGGCCCCACAGCGCCGCTCTTCCAGTTCTACATCTGGCCTGCTGGCTGCAGGCATTGCTGGCGGACTGATTGCCCTGATTGGGGCCGGTGCGTTGCAATATGCCGGTGTTGTGCCCGGCGTTGGCAGCAATGGCAATGCCGACACACTTGCCGCTCTTAGCGCCGAGGTGGAGAGCCTGAAAAATGCACCAGCAAAGGCGGATACATCAGCGCTTGAAGCCCGCCTTGCGAAACTGGAAAGCAGCCAGCAGCAGGGCCAGACCACAGGTGTTGATTCGGCAGCCGTCAGCGATCTTCAAGCCAAAATTGCCGGAACCAATCAGGCCGTTGATCAGTTGAAATCCGACGTGACGGGCAGAATACAGACACTCACCAGCGGCCAAAGCAATCTTTCTGATACACTCGCCGCCATTCAGGCCAAGCTGAACAAGCCGCGCGACGATATTGAGGTGGCGCGTGCCATTGCCGCATCGGCCCTGAAGACCGCCGCCGACCGTGGTGGTCCCTTCCTCTCCGAGTTGCGCACATTGGGCAGCATTGTCCCGGAAGACCCTGCCATTGCCGCTCTTGAGCCCTATGCCGCCACCGGAGCCGTGTCCCGCGCCGAGCTTTTGCAGCGGTTCCAGACGGTGGCCAATACCATTCTGTCCGCCATCAACCAACCCGCCGAAAGTGCCAATATAGGCGAGCGGCTGATGGCCAGCGCCCTGTCGGTCATCAAGGTTCGGCCCGTTGGCAATGTGGCTGGTGACAGCCCATCGGCCATCGTGGCCCGGATTGAAGACAAGATTCGCAATGGGGATCTGAAGGGCGCTGCTGCCGAGTGGGAGACGCTGCCGGAAGCAGGTCGCGCCGTCTCGGCCAATTTCAAAAAGGCATTGGATGCCCGCATTGCCGTGGAAGCGCAGGTGTCTGATGCATTGGCCCGCTCGGTTGCCGGGCGGCAGGGCTAAGGAGAAACAGCATGTTGCGTATTATTGTTTATGTCTTGCTGATTCTGGCCCTTGGCTTTGGTTTTTCCTGGTTGGCAGACCGCCCCGGCGAATTGCAGATTGTCTGGCAAGGCCAGTTGATTGAAATGAGCCTCACGGTAGCCGCCACGATTTTGGTGGCACTGGTGGCTGTGATCATGATCGGCTGGTGGCTGATCCGCACCATCTGGACATCGCCGCATTCCGTGCGCCGCTATTTTCGCGCCCGCAAGCGTGATCGGGGCTATCAGGCGCTCTCCACCGGGCTTATTGCCGCAGGTGCAGGCAATTCCGCCTTGGCGCACAGGATGAGTTCACGGGCTCGCGGTTTGATCCGTGCTGATCAGGAGCCGCTGATCATGGTGCTGGAAGCGCAAACCGCCCTGATTGAGGGCAAGCATGACAATGCCCGGCGCATCTATGAGCAAATGGTAGCTGATCCCGAAACCCGCCAGCTTGGTCTGCGGGGTCTTTAT
>CAJYRE010000137.1 GCA_913776675.1 Rhizobiaceae bacterium | reverse complement strand
AAATCCTGAAAAGCCTCATCCACCCGGCCCGCCTGGCGGTAGATATTGCCGCGGCCAATATAGGCCACATCATAATTCGGATTGATTTTCAGCGCTGCGGTATAATCCGACGCCGCTTCAACCGGCTTGCCCATGCTGCGATAAACAAGCGCACGATTGGCATAAGCCTGATAGAAATTCGGGTTAAGCTGCAAGGCCGTGCTGAAATCTGCCAGCGCCCGACCAAAATCACCCGCGCGTCCATAAGCCGAACCACGCACATTATACCCGCTGGGATCTTTGGGATTGGCGGCAATGACCGCCGACAGCGAGCTGATATTTTCCTTCGATCCCTGCTCACGATCAATGCTGATCACGTCGGATGTCTGGGTGGATTGGCAACCAGCCAAGGCAAGAAAGGCAGCAATGCCCAAAGCCTTGACCCCGACACCGCGCCAGCACAAAGCCTGGGCCTTTTCACTCATGATGGAAGATTTCCCGGCCATATGCACCATGCTTTTCCATTCCGCTCTCTGAATGATCTGTGCGTTGCTCCAACATACTGTTCAGCAACACGAGAAGCTATCATACACCACAATGAAGGCTTCAAGGATAGTTTAAACCGATTCCGGCCAACGACATCCCGAAGACATTCCCGGATAGACGATCTTCCACAACGAAAAAGCGGCAACGAGCTTATCGTCGCCGCTTCTATCTCTTAAAAGCGCTAAAATGCGGCCAATTAACGGCTGGCAACGCGAGGAGCCGGAGCAGCGATGAGGCCTTCGCGCTGCATGCGCTTGCGGGCCAGCTTGCGAACGCGGCGAACAGCTTCTGCCTTTTCGCGCGCACGCTTCTGCGACGGCTTTTCATAATAGTCACGCATTTTCATTTCACGGAAGATGCCTTCGCGCTGCATCTTCTTCTTCAAGGCGCGAAGCGCCTGATCAACGTTGTTATCGCGGACAAGTACCTGCACGTCGAATCCCGTTCCTTTGGTTTTGTGTTCGTTCGTCACCAGATTGAATGAACCATCCGGCAGACAGCAAAAAATATCGACTGAACCCGAAAGTTCAGCAATTTGCAGCGCCAATACCAGATCGGCACGAAGGTGTCCAGATCCAGTTGCACTCTCTCGCAAAAAAGACGCGGACAACGGCCACTGCGACACTTAAGCCATAGCAAAACCACACAAGCACGACAATAATCAAACCGTGTCGAAACAGGACCATATCCGTGTCGCAAAGGAAGGGGCACGACGCATATTGATCTGGCACAGCTTTGCCTCTACGCCAGATGCGGAATGATGGTGATCATAGGAGACGATGCGAATGCGCAAATATTCGGTTTTTGCCGTGGCACGCGAGGCGCTGCGCGCCCATACCGGCTGGAGCGCACAATGGACATCCCCAGAACCGCGCAAATCCTATGACGTGATCATCATCGGTGGCGGTGGCCATGGTCTGGGGGCTGCCTATTATCTGGCCAAGGAGCATGGCATCACCAATATTGCCGTGATTGAAAAAGGCTGGATTGGCGGCGGCAACACCGGCCGCAACACCACCATCATTCGCTCCAACTATCTCTATGAAGAGAGCATGGATATTTACGAGCACTCCTTGAAACTCTGGGAGGGCTTGAGTCAGGAGCTGAATTACAATGTGATGTATTCGGCCCGCGGCGTGATGATGCTGTCGCACAATGTGCATGACAAGCAGAGCTTCAAGCGCCACGTCCACGCCAACACGCTCTATGGCATTGATAATGAGTGGCTGACGCCGGAACAGGCCAAGGCCTTCTGTCCCCCGCTCGATATTGCCAAAACCGCCCGCTACCCCATCAATGGTGCCGCTCTGCAACGGCGCGGTGGCACGGCCCGCCACGATGCCGTGGCCTGGGGCTATGCCCGCGCTGCCTCCGATCGCGGCGTACACATCATTCAAAACTGCGAAGTGACCGGCATTCGCCGTGGTCCCGGCGGTGAAGTCACAGGCGTTGAAACCTCCAAGGGTTTTATTGGTGCGAAGAAAATCGGCGTTTCGGCCTCCGGCCACAATTCCATGGTGATGGGCATGGCCGATGTGCGCCTGCCGATCCATTCCACGCCCTTGCAGGCGCTGGTGTCAGAACCATTGAAGCCGATCTTCCCCTGCGTGGTGATGTCCAACACCGTGCATGCCTATATTTCGCAATCCGATAAGGGCGAGCTGGTGATTGGCGCTGGTACAGACCAATATAATTCCTATTCGCAAACCGGCGGTTTGCAGATCATCACCCACACGCTGGATGCCATCTGCGAGCTGTTTCCGATCTTCCGTCGCGTCAAGATGATGCGCCAATGGGGCGGGATTACCGATAACACATCCGACCGCTCGCCGATCCAGAGCATAACCCCCGTGCCCAACCTGTTTGTCAATTGCGGCTGGGGCACGGGTGGTTTCAAGGCCACACCGGGATCTGCCAATCTGTTTGCCCATCTGATTGCAAAGGGCGAGCCGCATGCGCTGGCCAAGGGCCTGACGCTGGATCGGTTCCGCACCGGACGGTTGATTGATGAAGCGGCTGCGGCCGCAGTTGCACACTAATATAAAGGGATTTTCGAGATGCTGTTGATCAAATGTCCCTATTGCCAGGAAGAGCGGTCCGAGCTGGAATTTCACGGCGCAGGTGAGGCGCATATTGTGCGGCCAGCCAATATTGCCGAGATTTCTGACGAAGAGTTTGAGGCCTATTTCTTCCTGCGCGACAACCCTAAGGGCATCATCTTCGAGCGCTGGCGGCATTTGCATGGCTGCGGACGCTTTTTCAACGCGATCCGCGATACCGTCAGCGACAAATTTCTGCTGACCTACAAAGCAGGCGAAGCCAAGCCGGATGACGCCACAGTTCAGACCCTCATCGACAACAAGGGAGCTGCGCAATGAGCGGTGCCAATCGTATTCCCGGCAAGGGTCGTCTGACCCCCGCCAGAACCGCCCGTTTCACCGTTGATGGTCGCATTCTCACGGCGCTTGAAGGCGATAGCGTCGCATCGGCGCTGTTGGCCAATGGCATTCATCTGGTCGGTCGCTCGTTCAAATATCACCGTCCGCGCGGCATTCTCACGGCTGGCCCGGAAGAGCCCAATGCACTGCTGGACATTTCGCGGGACAGTGCGCGGCGTCAGCCCAACGTGCGTGCGCCTGTGCAGGAAGTGTTTGATGGCATGCGGGTGCAGACGCAAAACCGCTGGCCGTCGCTATCCATGGATATTGGC
The DNA here is from genome assembly GCA_913776675.1 of Rhizobiaceae bacterium. Classification (GTDB taxonomy): domain Bacteria; phylum Pseudomonadota; class Alphaproteobacteria; order Rhizobiales; family Rhizobiaceae; genus Allorhizobium. Next base: position 3,595 of record CAJYRE010000137.1, on the reverse strand, counting down.
GCGGTCAACGACCTGCTCTCGCCGTTTTTTGCCGCTGGTTTCTACTATAAAACTTTCATGTGGCCAAAGAGCTTCTGGCACAAGATTTATGAGCCGGTCATTCGCCGGGCTGCTGGCCTTGGCGTGGCCCCGACCGAAGACGATACTGACCATTATGCCAACCGCTACGCCCATTGCGATGTGATGGTGGTGGGTGGCGGCGTGGCGGGCCTGACGGCTGCGCTGGCTGCGGCAGAAACGGGCGCATCCGTGATCATCTGCGATGAACAGCCGGAAATGGGCGGTGCCTTCCATTATGACACGGGCGCTGTGATTGACGGTCAAAACGGTTATGACTGGGCGCAAGCCACCGTGGCCAAGCTGAAAGCCATGGACAACGTGACGGTGCTGACCCGCACCACGGCCTTTGGCTATTACAACCACAATTTCCTCGGTCTTGCCGAGCGCGTCACCGACCATATCGCCAAGCCCGCCAAGGGCTTGCCGCGTGAACGGCTGTGGCAGGTGCGGGCCAAGAAGGTGGTGCTGGCCACGGGTGCGATTGAGCGCCACATGGTGTTTGCCAACAACGACCGCCCCGGCATTATGCTGGCGTCGGCGGCGCGCACCTATCTCAACCATTTCGGCGTGGCAGTGGGTGCGAAAGTGGCGGTCTATACCGCCCACGATTCGGCCTATGAAGCGGCCATTGATCTGAAAAAAGCCGGTGTGCAGGTGGTGGCCATCATCGATAGCCGCCGCGCACCGGGGGCCGGTGTGTTGGCGGATGCCAAGGCCGCAGGCATTGAGGTTTTGAACGATCATTGCGTTCTCGACACCTCTGGACGTTTGCGGGTGAAATCCATCACCATTGCCGGACGCGGTGGTTTTGACCGCCGCAAGCTGGACGTGGATGCACTGCTGATGAGCGGCGGCTGGACGCCGTCGGTGCATCTCTTCTCGCAATCGCGCGGCAAATTGCGGTTTGATGCCGCCAACCAGCGCTTCCTGCCCGATATCTATGTGCAGGATAGTGTCTGCATCGGTGCCTGCAACGGTACGGACGATCTTGCCGCTCTTCTGGCGGAAGCCCATGCCTCAGGCGCGCGTCTGGCGAAAGAAGCAGGCGCGGAAGGCGAAAGCGGCAACCAGCCAAGCGGCACCAACGCCTATGCCTGGACTGGCGGCATGATTGGTGCCGCCGAAGGCGCTGGCCCTGACGATCCGGTGAAGGCCTTTATCGACTTCCAGCACGATGTCTGCGCCAAGGATATCCGGCTGGCGGTGCGCGAGGGCATGCATTCCATCGAGCATATCAAGCGCTTTACCACCAATGGCATGGCATCGGATCAGGGCAAGTTGTCCAACATGCACGGTCTTGCGATTGCCGCCGAAATGCTGGGCAAGGAGATTCCGCAAGTCGGCCTCACCACGTTCCGTGCGCCTTATACGCCGGTAACGTTCGGCACGCTGATCAACCATTCGCGTGGCGAGCTGTTTGATCCCACCCGCAAAACGCCAATGCATGATCTGGAAACAGCCCTTGGTGCCGATTTTGAAGATGTCGGCAACTGGAAGCGTGCATGGTATTATCCAAGGCCCGGCGAAGATATGCACGCCGCCGTCAACCGCGAGTGCAAGACCGTGCGCGAGGTTGCGGGCGTGTTCAACGCCTCGACACTGGGCAAGATCGAAGTGGTTGGCCCGGATGCGGCCAAATTCCTCAATCTGCTCTACACCAACCCGTGGGACAGCCTCAAACCCGGCAAAGCCCGCTATGGCATCATGACCCGCGACGACGGCTTTATTTATGATGACGGCGTGGTCGGACGGTTAGCGGAAGACCGCTTCCACGTGACCACCACCACCGGCGGTGCAGCCCGCGTGCTGAACCATATGGAAGACTATCTGCAAACGGAATTCCCGGAGCTGAACGTCTGGCTCACCTCCGTCTCCGAGCAATGGGCAGTGATTGCAGTGCAGGGACCAAAGGCCCGCGACATTATCGAACCCTTCGTGGAAGGCATTGATATTTCCAATGAAGCCTTCCCACACATGAGCGTGGCGGAAGGCAAATTCTGCGGCGTGCCAACCCGGCTGTTCCGCGTGTCGTTCACCGGCGAAGTCGGCTTTGAAATCAACGTGCCTGCCGATTACGGCGCATCTGTTTTTGAAGCCGTGTGGAAGCGGGCAGAAAGTTTTGGAGCCTGCCTCTATGGCACCGAAACCATGCACGTTCTGCGCGCCGAAAAGGGCTATATCATTGTCGGTCAAGACACTGATGGCACGTTGACGCCAGATGACGCCAATTACGGCTGGGCCGTCTCGAAGAAAAAGACGGACTTCGTTGGTATTCGCGGTCTGAAACGCCCGGATTTGGTGAAGGAAGGCCGCAAGCAACTGGTTGGTCTTTTGACCAAAGACCCGAACGAGGTGCTGGAAGAAGGCGCTCAGATTGTTGCCAACCCCAACCAGCCCAAGCCCATGACCATGCTGGGGCATGTCACCTCATCCTACTGGTCGGAAAACCTTGGCCGCTCCATTGCGATTGCCATGGTGGCGGGTGGCCGGGCACGGATGGGCGAAACCCTCTATGTGCCGATGCCGGATAAAACCATTGCCGTTGAAGTGACGGATATGGTGTTCTTTGACAAGGAAGGAGGCCGCATCCATGGCTAATCCAATAATGGCTGATAGGCTGATTGCCACCCGCAAAACGGTTCTCGGCGGTGCCAACACGGGCTCCGCCCGCGTCAAAATCACCCCGGCTGCCCCCGCCTCGCGCATCTCGTTGCGGGCCGGCGCGGATGCTTTGGCTGGCCTCTCCACGGCGCTCGGCCTTGCGCTGCCGACAACACCAAAAACTTCAACGCAGTCCGGTCGCCGCCTCGCCTTCTGGCTCGGCCCGGATGAATGGCTGGTGATCGATGAGAGCGAAGCCGACCTGATGGCCGCTTGTGTCTCCTCCGGCACCATCCATTCGGCCACCGATGTATCACATCGCAACACCGCCATTCTGGTGTCCGGCTCGGGTGCCGTGCAAACCCTCAACGCCGCTTGCCCGCTCAACCTGTCGCTGAAAACCTTCCCGGTTGGGGCTGTGACCCGCACCGTGTTCGGTAAAATCGAAATCGTCCTCTACAGGATGGGCGAGCAGGATTTCCGCGTTGAATGCTGGCGCTCTTTTGCGGAATATGCCTTTGGAATGTTGCAGGAAGGTGCGGCAGACGCGAGCCTATGAACTGTTCACGCAACAAAAAAGCCGCCTTGCAGAAACCATGCAAGGCGGCTTTTTTGTTACAGCTTTCGAATGTCAGAATCTGGTAATCACCGTCGCCCCGACACTCTGAAACTTATCCATATTCACCAGCGCATCTGGCGCTTCGTCAAGACTGATCTGGCGTCCCACCAACCGGGATGGGTCCAGCTTGCCCGTCTGCACCATATCCAGCATTGCCCCATAACGATGGGCCTGCATGCCATGGCTGCCAAGCATTTCCAGCTCCCAGCCAATCACCTTGGCCATGGGCACCTGCGGTTTGGCATGGTCAGCCAGCATCAGGCCAACCTGCACATGCTTGCCGCGCCGGCGCAAATTCTGCACCGAATTAAAGCA
>CAJYRE010000136.1 GCA_913776675.1 Rhizobiaceae bacterium | reverse complement strand
CGTCGCCTGATTGCCGAAACACTCTTGGCAACGGCATCGCATCTGACCTGTGTGGGCGCGACCCGTGAAGAGGTGGCGCATGTGGTGGCGGAATTCCGTGCGGTGGGTGTCAACCATTTCGTGGCTTTGCGTGGAGATCCGCCAACGGGGGTAGGCTCGGCCTATCAGCCGCATCCGGGTGGCTATGAAAATGCGGCCGCTTTGGTGGCAGGCCTGAAAGAGATGGGCGATTTCGAGATTTCCGTGTCCGCTTATCCAGAAAAGCACCCGGAGAGTGCCGATCTTGCGGTGGACATTGATATGTTGAAGCGCAAGGTGGACAATGGTGCGACCAGAGCGCTGACCCAGTTTTTCTTCGATAATGATGCGTTTGAGCGCTATCTGGAGCGGGTGCGGGCCGCAGGCATTTCCATTCCCATCGTGCCCGGTATCATGCCTATTTTGAACCTCACGCAGTTGAAGCGCTTTGCGTCCATGTGCGGCACCTCTGTTCCAGCATGGCTGGATGAGCGTTTTGCCGGTCTGGAAGACAATCCAGCCGAACGCGCACAGGTGGCAGCCGATGTCGCTGCGGCGCAGATTCGGGATTTGCAGGGCAGGGGTGTGGATGAATTCCACCTTTACACCATGAACCGCGCACCGCTGGTCAATGCCACGCTGCAACTGCTTGGCTTGCAGCGCCAGCCTGTGCCCAACAAGGATGATGCGGCTTTACAGGTGACTGCATAATGTCTGAGGCCTGATCTCGTCTCGGCACAAGCATAAAAAAATCCGGGCCTTCAATCGGAGGCCCGGATTTCTTTTTGATGGCGCTGTCATCGAATAATATGGTGCGAGAAATTGAAATCGGCACGATACTATCGTTTTTGTTTTTCCATCGGATGTTCCGAAAACCGATGACGCTTTCGACCGATGATCTCGACAATCGATGACCTAGAGGATTTCAGTGTTTCTCGGAAACGCTGAAATCCTCTAACTCTTTGTTTTTACGCATTTCCGGACGGAAAACCGCTACGCATTTTTCCTAGAAATGCTTTAGACATTGCGCAATATGCTTATGTGCTCCTCTTATGAGCCCTCGTGCAGTCGATCGATGATGTCATTCATCTTGAATAATCCGGTTTTCCACCACCGGATCGATCCTGCTGGATCAGATGAACAGCATCACTGTGACAAAGACAAACGCTGCACTCACTGCCAGGATGTTGAATGAACGTGTAAGTTCCATTTCTGCCTCCTTGCGCTAACAAGAAGAGATTATGACCGTTTTGTGTCTTTTGAAAAGTAAATTCTGTGTTGCGCTGCGGTGAATAAGGGAAATGTTTGTTCAACACTCCTGATAACGCGCTGAAATAATGACGTTAATTTTTGTGATAACGAAATATTTCAAAGTTAATTTCGCCTTCACCATAACGCGGAAAAAGGCGCATTTTGAAGCTTGTGGCTCTTTAATGCCCCGGTGCGGGCAGGCAGACTCTTCTTGGCAATGGGTGAAAATAAAACCCGTTTAGAGGCCTTTGCTTTCACGCTGCTCGCGCAGCCAATGCGGCGGATGATCATGAAGTCTGCCCCAAGCACGCCGCATCTGCCGGGCAGAGGCAAAGCCGCAACGCTCGGCAATGGCTTCCATATCCAGCCGGGAGTTGATGACAAGCTCACGCGCCAGTGCCATGCGCATACGGTTGACATAATCGGTCACGCTCATGCCTGTGTGTTCATTGAACAGGCGCGAGAGATTGCGGCGGCTGGTGACGGCAATGGCCGCCATGCTCTCCACAGTCCAGGCCTGGGTGGGGTCCGCCGTCACGGCATCCTGAACCCGGTGAATGGCCGGGTGAATGTGGTTGCGACCTTCCAGCCAAGGGGAGAGCTGCGGATCGCCACCGGCGCGCCGCAGGTAAACCACCAGATAGCGGGCCACGGCCAGCGCGGTGACATGGCCTGCCTCTTTGGCCACCAAGGACAGCATCAGGTCCACGCTGGTGGTGATGCCTGCACTGGTCAGCCGATCCCGATCTTCGACAAACAGTCGATTTTCCAGAACGCGGGCCGTGGGGGCCAGTTTTTTCAGTTCGCTGATGGTGCCATGATGGGTCGTGCATTCATACCCTTCCAGCAGGCCCGCGCGGGCGGCAAACAGCGCACCGGAGCAAATGCTGACCAGCTTGATGCCGGGTCTGATAACATCGCGCAACCATGCGACAATTTCGGCCTCGGCTTTGTCATCGCGTGGCACGTGTGGCACCCCTTCGACCGCCATGGGGTCATCCGTGCAGCCGGAGATCACCACCATGGCATCTTGCGGCACCTGCTCAGGCAGCGGTGCTATGCCGCTTAACTCCAGCCCAATCGAACTGGTGACATTGGCTGAAGGTCCAACATAGCGCACGTCAAAACGCACGGCCTGCTGGATCAGATTGGCCTTGCGCAGTACCTCAATGGGGCCTGCCAGATCCAGCAGAAGCGCGCCAGGTGGCACAACCACGATCATGGGAATGGGCCGTGGTTGGTCACGATTGTGCATTTATGCGGCCTTCGCTTGTTGTGATGCGGCCAACGCCTGCTCCACGGTGGCAATCCGTGCAAAGCGGTCTGCCAGCACCAGTTCCGTTCTGGCCCGAATGTCGGCTGCGCTCCATGTGTGGCCGCTGGCATCGCGCATCGGGAATGTCAGGGTTGCTTCTCCCACATAATCCACCGTGTAGCCAAGATCTGATGCATGGCGTGTGGTGGTTTCGCAGCATTGTTCCGTGCGAATGCCCGATACGATGAGCTTGCGAATGCCATTGGCCACCAGCCACACATCCAGCCCGCTGCCAATCAGGGCACTGTGGCGCTTTTTGCGAAAAATGACATCCGGCGCGATGCGCAAGGGTGCCAAGGTCTGCACATAACCGGAGCTTTCCGAAAACACGCCGGTTTCTTCCACATGGAATATCTGCACGACAGGGATTCCGGCAGCCTTGGCTCCATCAATCAGGGCCTGTTGACGCTCAAGATAGGCGGCCAAGCCTTCCTCCCGAAAATACGGGCGATGGCGAAAGGATTCCTGCACATCAATCACCAGCAGGGCAGTGTTGAAAGTTGGCATGATTTGTGTCTCCACATCGATTGTACATGCCGTGAGTTTAGTCCTTCACCTTACAACAGAAAGACAGGGATGGGACGGGATGCGGACAAAATGCGCCATTCGGCATGCCCATTGCCTGAAACGCAAAATGCCGCGCATCGGTGATGCGCGGCATTTTCAAAGTGATCTGATCAATTTCAGAGAGCGGCCAGCAGGGCGGGCGTTGGCCAGCCATCGGCGGGCATCTTGAGCTTGACCTGTTCTTTCTGCACGGCATCGCGGGTGCCGCCGCCGAGAATGCCGTCAATCTCGCCAACATTATAGCCTTTGGCCTTCAGCTTGGTCTGCAATTCCTTCATCTGCACATCGTTCAGGCCCGGTTCCGGATTGCCCTTCAGATAGGCCTCAGCCCCCTGAAGGCGGGTGGCAAAATAGGCAGCAGAGGTGGTGTAGATAAAGGACTTGTTCCACTCCAGATAAATGCCGAAATTGGGGTAGGTGATGAAAGCCGGACCCTTGCGGCCTTGCGGCAGGATCAACTCGCCTTCCAGATCGGCAAATTTGGTGTTGCCATCACGGGGCTTGACGCCCAGCTTGAACCAGTCGCCTGCCTTCATGCCGCTGTC
>CAJYRE010000135.1 GCA_913776675.1 Rhizobiaceae bacterium | reverse complement strand
GATTCACATCGGTGATTTCATATTCACCACGTGCAGAGGGTTTTATATTTGCAGCAATATCAACGACATCAGCATCATAGAAATAAAGCCCGGTGACCGCCCAGTTGGATTTCGGATTGAGCGGCTTTTCTTCAATCGACAGAGCATTCATCTGCGCATCGAATTCAACCACACCATAGCGCTCTGGATCTGTGACATGATACGCGAAAACTGTCGCGCCACCATCCTGAGCAATCGAGCCCCTCAACAAATCCGGCAAGCCGTGACCATAATAAATATTATCGCCGAGAATAAGACAGGACGGTGAGCCTGCAATAAAGTCCGCACCAATCATATAGGCCTGCGCCAATCCGTCCGGGCTGGGTTGCTCTGCATAGGTCAGGGAAATACCCCATTTTGAACCATCCCCGAGAAGAGACTGAAAAAGGGGCAAATCATGCGGCGTCGAAATGATCAGAATGTCCCGAATACCCGCCAGCATCAATGTTGTGAGCGGATAGTAGATCATCGGTTTATCATAAACGGGCAAAATCTGCTTGGAAACCGCAAGCGTCATAGGATGCAGGCGCGTCCCGCTACCGCCGGCCAGAATAATGCCCTTCATGCTTTGTCCTCTGCGATCAATCTTTTGACGGTATGTTGCGTGGATGCGGTCCAGCTTGGCAAGCAAAGACCATAGTGTTTATGGAGTTTCGAACAGTTCAGCCGAGAATTCGCTGGGCGCTTGGCGGGCGTCGGATAATCTGATGTCGCAATCTCGCGCACCGCGATGTGCTTGCCTGTATGTTCTTCCAACACGGAAAAAATCAGCTTCGCAAACCCGGCCCAGCTTGTTTCACCTGTACCAACCAGATGGAACACGCCTCGAAGCTCTGGCGATGCATCCTGCAAAAGACGCTCAGCTATCGCAACAACGGCTTGCGCAATATCATCTGCAGAGGTTGGAGAACCAAATTGATCTGCCACCACGCCAATTTCGTCTCGTGTTGCCGCAAGGCGCAGCATGGTTTTAACGAAATTATTGCCGTAGATCGAATAGACCCATGCCGTTCGCAAAATCACATGGTTTTCTGTTACACTTGCAACAGCCTGTTCTCCAGCAAGCTTCGATTGGCCGTATACAGAGGTCGGTCCGGTTGGATCGTCTTCCGTATAGGGATCGGCTTTTGCGCCATCGAACACATAGTCTGTGGAGATATGAATGACAGGAATACCAAGATCGCGTGCAGCTTCCGCAACCGCACGCGCACCATGGCAATTGATCGCAAATGCCTGCTCGATCTCACTTTCTGCCTTATCAACCGCAGTATAGGCGGCAGAAGAGACAATGACATCAGGCATAGATTTTTTAATCGCATCCAGCACAGTCGATGGCTGCATGAGGTCAAGTTCAGGACGACCCAATGCAACAATATGCAAATTCGGACTCTCAAGTGCCTTCAAGGCACTGACCACCTGCCCGTTTAGTCCGGTAACCGCCAACCGCATTGTCAACCCTTTTTCAACACACCAAGGCGTTCGCCTGAATAAACACCCTCACGCAAAGGCTGCCACCACCAGCGATTATCGAGATACCACTGAACGGTTTTGCGAATACCGGTGTCGAAATTTTCCTGCGCCTTCCATCCCAGTTCTGCTTCCAGCTTGGTCGCATCAATCGCATAACGCGCATCATGGCCAGGCCTGTCCGAAACAAAGCTGATCAGTTCGGAATAGGAGGCCCCATTCGGGCGCAGTTCATCCAGAATGGCACAAATCGTTTTGACAACATCAATGTTGCGGCGTTCATTACGTCCGCCAACGTTATATTTCTCGCCAGCACGGCCTTCACGCACAATCAACCACAGCGCCCGTGCGTGATCATCGACATAAAGCCAATCGCGTATATTGGCCCCTGAACCATACACCGGCAGAGGTTTTTTATCGAGCGCATTCAAAATGATCAGCGGGATGAGCTTTTCTGGAAAGTGAAATGGTCCGTAATTATTCGAACAGTTAGAGATCACCACAGGAAAGCCATAGGTACGCTGCCATGCCGTTGCCAGATGATCACTGGCCGCCTTGGACGCGGAATAGGGCGAAGAGGGATCATAGGCTGTTGTTTCTTCAAACAGTCCATCGTCGCCCAAAGAACCATACACTTCATCGGTGGAGACATGCAGCATCTTGAAGCGCGCCTTGCGCTCATCCGCAAGTGCGCTCCAATATTGGCGCGCAGCTTCCAGCATCGTAAATGTGCCATTTACATTGGTCTGAATGAAATCAGCAGCCCCGGTGATAGAGCGATCCACATGGCTCTCGGCTGCCAGGTGCATGACATAATCGGGTTGAAATGTCTCAAAAGCCTGATTGATCGCAGCACGATCACAAATATCAGCCTTTAGAAAACGATAATTGGGTGCATTCTCGATTGGCTTAAGCGAAGCGAGGTTACCTGCATAGGTCAGTTTATCGACATTGAGAACCTCAACGCCCACATCGCTGACCAGATAGCGCACAAGAGCCGATCCAATAAATCCAGCACCGCCAGTCACAAGAACTCGCATTTTCGTCCCTCAATCCATCAATATTCAAAACAGGTCGGCAATTCAGACAAAAGAGGCTGCTTTGCATCTTTATCCGAAAGAAGATAGCGATCCACTTCAGGCCACAGAATACCAACAGCAGGATCATCCCACTTCAGTCCACGATCATGCTCTGCGCTATAACGTGCAGTGACTTTATAATTTATCACCGTATCCGGAACCAAAGTCATAAAGCCATGGGCAAAACCCGCAGGTATCCAAAGCTGTTCTCCATTGTCAGCGGAAAGCTCTAAAGATACCCAATGACCAAATGTTGGCGAGCCGGTTCGAATATCCACCGCCACGTCCAGCAAAGCACCTTGCGTGCAACGAACAAGTTTGCCTTGTGCAAACGGGTTGAGCTGAAAGTGCAGACCACGAACCGTGCCCACTTGCCTTGAGAGAGATTCATTGTCCTGAACAAAGGTGACATCAGCAACGTTTTCACGGAACCAGTCCGCTTTGAAAAGCTCGCTGAAATAACCACGCTCATCGCCGAAACGCTTCGGCTTCAAGCGCTTTACATCAGGAATGGCGAGTGTTTCTACCTGCACACAAAATCTCCATCAAAATATTTCGTTGTTAGAGCGTTTCACTGTTTGTTTTCACGCATCTCCGGACGGAAAACCGCTACACGCTTTTCTCAGGTCAATGCTTTAGACGAAATTCGACGACCAATACAATCATCGCTCATCTCGTTATACGCGGCACAGCAATCATCAAAGCAGCATAGCCTCTTCAGCGCTTGGCAAAAGCTGAAGCTCATAAAGCCTGCGATACGGGCCGTCGTGCGACAGAAGCACAGACGGCTTGCCTTGCTCTGCGACCTGCCCACCTTCCATCACGACAATATTGTCGGCTGTGGTGACGGTGGAGAGGCGATGCGCGATCATGATGGTTGTGCGGCCCTTTGTTAAACGCACCAGGGCTTCTCGAATGAGATATTCAGACTCGGAATCAAGCGCGCTGGTCGCCTCGTCCAAAATCAGAATTTCCGCGTTGCGCAGCATGGCGCGGGCAATGGCCAAACGCTGTTTCTGGCCACCAGAAAGATTGCCACCATTTTCGCCAACATCGCTATCGTAACCATTCGGCATGCGCATAATGAAATCATGGGCATTGGCAGCCTTGGCAGCCTCAATGATTTCGTCATCCGATGCGCCTTCGCGTCCAAGACCGATATTATGCTTCACGCTTCCCGCAAACAAAAACGTATCCTGACCGACAAAAGCCATACGAGAGCGAAGCGAGGCAAAACTGACGTCTTTGAGATCCTGCCCATCAACCGTTACAGAGCCGCTATCCGGATCATAAAGACGCATGACAAGATTGATAATCGACGACTTTCCACCACCGGACGGACCGACCAAAGCCGTGGTTTTCCCCGCCGGAAAGGCCAAATCAAGATCCTTAAACAGTTGCTGGTTCTGCTTGTAGGAGAAGTTCACCTTGTTAAAACGAATTTCACCATCCCCGGCCTTCAGCGGAACAGCATCCTCTTTTTCTTCCAGATCAATCGGCCTGTCAGCCAATTCATACATCATCCTGACACCGATCAAGCCACCCTCCAGGCTGACACGCATGCGCGCCAGGCGTTTTGCCGGCTCATAGGCCAAAAGCAAAGCGGTGACAAAAGACATCAGCTCGCCGGGCGTATTGCCCTCTTGCAACACCCAGATGCCACTGAGCGCAACAACACCCGCAATCGCAAACCCGGACAAAGTTTCCATGATCGGGCTGGATGCAGCCTCAAGCCGTGCCATGGAGTTGGAGCGCTGCTCAACTTCAGTGACATATTTTTCCATCCGGCGATTCATGTAATCTTCCAGATGAAAGGCCTTCACAACGCGAATACCTGTGGCGGTTTCCTGAACGTTTTGAATGATCATGCTCAGAGAGGCCAGCTCTTGCTCCATGATCTTACGGACTTTTTTCGTCAGATTCCGAACACCCAAAATCGCAACAGGGCCAATAATAACCGACACAAGCGACAGGATGGGCTGCTGAATCACCATGACGGTCACAAGACCAATCAGCGAAAACAGATCCCTCACAAAAGAGGTCACCACCACATCAATCACCTGCCGCGCCGCCTGCGCGTTTGATGTGATGCGCATCAAAAGGTCGGAAGAGGGATATTCGGAATAAAAAGAAACGCCCTGTTTCAGCATACGGGCAAACAGCTTCTTCTGCGTTCTGGCAATAATGTTATTGCCAGCCTTGCTGAGAAAAACATCCTGAACGTAAGACGCAATGCCTTTGACCGCAAAAATAACGGCAACAAGCATGGCGACCTGGAAAACGCGCTCAATATTTTTGGAAACAACGGACTCGTTAACAATATCCCTCATGATCCAGGCACTGGCAGAGGTCATGGCAGCAACGACAAGCATTGCGCAAATGGCTATGCCGTACCACGGAGCCTGACTTCTGAAGTTCTCCGACAGAAGACGACCAATGAGGTATTTATTGGTTTTGGAAAGTACTTTTCCCAACATTCAGTTTCAGCCTTTCAGCGCATACGCGCTCAAAATCATTTAAACTCCACCCGCATTCATTGGGCTAGGCCCGAAAATTCACGAGAGAGTTCTGAGGCAGCGCGCTTGGTTTGATTGATCTCATCCCCAAATTCAAGCCCTTTCATCATTCCAGGCATTCTGTTTGCTTCATGGGAGGTTGCTACCGCATTTCTTGAAAAATGGGAAATACCATTCTCATGACCATCGCCTTGATTTTCGCAGGTCTTACACCAAGGCTCGCTGACACGCACCTTCAAAAGACATTCACCATGTCCTTCGCTCCAGCGCCGTGCGGTTTGTAAAACGCACAAAGGACGCTGTAACACTTTAAATTTATTGCATAACTCCTTACATCGAAATCAATTTAATGAATTACGCAATAAGGAAAACACAACGATAGAAACAAGTAAAAATCAGCCATAATTAAACAGGAGAATATCCAAACAAAAGCAGTATGTCTTCAATATCACGCACACCGACATTATAAATAAAAAAGAAAATGCCCAATTTTTATCAATTGGGCATTCTTAATTCATATAAAATTATTGTCTAACAGAAAGCAAAACATGCTTTCGTTTACAATACTTAGCGGCAAATGCGCTTTTCAATCACCACGCGGCGACCATGATCCCAGCGAATCTTTTTCTCAACAACGCAATGCTTTGGATGGAAACGGTGCATGTGACGTGGTGGACCGCGATGGTCATCCTTGCGGATAATAATGGTTTCGGCCATGGCAGGCGCGAGTGAGGCGCTCAAGGCAGCAATAGCCAATACAGATGCAAGCATGATCTTTTTCATCGTCATTCCTTTGATGTCTGATTGCGATCAAAGCAATAAATGCAGATCAAGGCAAAAAGTTGCATCGCATACACTGTTTCTTGCAAAAAGTGATTTTCGCATGAATATTTCTTAAAAATCAATGGCGCGCCCATTGATCTCCCAATCACCAAAGCGGGCTGGATCGGCACCGCCACGCCCACCGATTTCGGTTGGCATGGTTGACTTTTGCTCTGCCTGACGGCGCTTTTCCGCCTCCTCCAGCGCGCGTCTGGCGGCCGGGGACAGGGGTTTCGGAGCGGGTTCAGCAACCTGCGGGTTTTCGATGGTGTGCCGGTCGTTTTGCTCTTCATTCATGGTCGGCATTTTTCCTGTCGAGATTGAAACACGGTTTCTAATCTTTACATTTACAGCATCGGACCGAAAAGTGGGAACCGTTTTCCCAATATCTGGAGGATGATCATGAATATCATGCGCACAGCCATGCTTCTGGCCTTCATGACCGCCTTGTTCATGGGGGTTGGCTTCCTGATCGGCGGCAAGGGTGGCATGATGATTGCGCTTTTGATCGCAGCAGGTATGAATTTCTTTTCCTACTGGAATTCAGACCGCATGGTGCTCTCCGCTTACAATGCACAGGAAGTGGATGAGCGTAGCGCGCCTGAGTTTTATGGCATTGTGCGCGATCTTACCCGCAATGCGGGCCTGCCAATGCCCAAGGTTTATATTTTTGACAATCCGCAACCCAATGCCTTTGCCACCGGACGCAATCCGCAAAATGCCGCAGTGGCGGCCTCAACGGGGCTGTTGCACACACTGACCGCTGAAGAGGTGGCGGGGGTCATGGCCCATGAACTGGCGCATGTGGAACATCACGATACCCTGACCATGACCATCACCGCCACGCTGGCCGGTGCCATTTCCATGCTGGGCAATTTTGCCTTTATCTTCAGCGGTCGCCGCGATGAAAACGGCAATGGTGGCAGCGTGATCGGCGCGCTGGTGGCCATGATTGTCGCGCCCTTCGCCGCCATGCTGGTGCAAATGGCCATCAGCCGCACCCGCGAATATGCGGCAGATCGGCGCGGTGCGGAAATCTGCGGCAACCCGTTGTGGCTGGCATCGGCGCTTGCCAAGATTGCCGGGGCACATCAGCCAAACTATGAAGCCGAGCGCAACCCGGCCACGGCCCACATGTTCATTATCAATCCTTTGTCGGGCCAGCGGATGGATAATCTGTTTTCCACCCACCCCGACACCGGCAATCGGATTGCCGAGTTGCAAGCTCAGGCACAACGTATGGGCACTCAAACCACGACGCGCTATCGGCAATCAACCCCACCTCCGGCGCATGGGGCGTGGGGGACAGCGACAACAGACCATGAAAGCCGGTCGACGGATGATCCCTGGGGTGTTAAGGGAAACCGAAAATCAGGCTCCGTTCCCAGCGTTGGGCGCAGTCACAAATCGGATGACCCCCCGAAGGGACCGTGGAATTGAACGATAAGAACGGTAAAAACAACGGCCAGAAACCCCGGACAAACTCCCGGGCCTCTTCGCAGAACAGACCACGCGGCCCGGTGTATGATAACAAGCCGGGGCTTGAAGCACGGCTTGCCGCCAGCCGCCTTCTGGCCGCCGTGATCGATCGCAAGACATCGCTGGATGGCATGATGGATGGTGATCATGGCAATCCGGCCTACACCGCTCTTTCAGAGGCGGATCGTGCACTGGTGCGGGCCATTCTCAACACGTCTTTGCGGTTTTTGCCCCGTATTGAAGCCATTTTGAATCTCCTGCTCGACACACCCCTGCCCGATGGTGCCCGTGCGCTGCACCACTCGCTGATCATTGCCAGCGCCCAGATGCTCTATCTGGATGTGCCAGACCATTCGGCAGTCGATCTGGCTGTGGAACAGGCCAATCGGGATCCCCGCAACCGCCGCTTTGCCAAGGTGGTCAATGCAGTGCTTCGCCGTCTGGGCCGTGAAAAACAGGCCCTGCTGGATGAAACCGCCGATGTGGTCTGCATGCCCGGCTGGTTCTTTGAGCGGTTGCAAGCCGTGTACGGAGCCGAGGAAGCGCAGCGCATTGCCGATGCGCAGATGACGCCGGCTGCCATTGACCTGACCGTGAAAACCGATGCTGCCGTATGGGCAGAGCGACTGAACGGCCTTTTGCTGCCCACCGGCAGTGTGCGGCTGGGCAGCTTTTCCGGCAGTGTGGCGGCGCTTGACGGGTTTGAAGAGGGTGCATGGTGGGTCCAGGATGCGGCAGCCGCCCTGCCCGTGCGCATGCTGGGCAACATTGCGGACAAACGGGCTGTGGACCTCTGCGCTGCCCCCGGTGGCAAGACAGCACAATTGCTGACGGCTGGCGCAAAGGTGACGGCGGTCGAACAATCCGCCAATCGCTTGAAGCGGCTGGCGGGGAATTTGCAGCGCCTTGGCTTTGAGGCCGAGCTGGTCCACTCCGATCTGGTGGAGTTCAAACCGGACACTCTGTTTGATGTGGTGCTGCTGGATGCACCCTGCTCCTCAACAGGCACAACGCGCCGCCATCCAGACGTTCTCTATACCAAAGGCCCACAGGACATTGCCAAGCTGGCCAGTGTGCAGGAAAAACTGTTGCGCCACGCCATGACACTTGTCTCACCCGGTGGCTCAATTGTGTTTTCCAACTGCTCGCTTGACCCATCGGAAGGGGAAGAGGTTGTGGCACGGATTTTGGCCGATCACGCCGATTTTGAACGCGTACAACTGCAGGCTGAAAACTGGCCGGGACTGGAAGCCACCATCACCCCGCTGGGCGAATTTCGCACCACACCAGCCATGTTACAGGTGCCCAATGGCTTCTCTGGCGGGCTGGATGGCTTTTATGCCTGCCATTTGCGGCGAATTTAAAGAAATTTTTACACAAATAAGCGCGTCATAATCTGACATCGTTCCCATGCCGTCTCTGGAGACCCTCAGGGTGTTCCACAGGTCGTTGTCTGGGAATGTCAGGGCGAGTTTTCGCGGCCCATGAGGGGCTTGCATGGAACGGAATGGTGAATGCCACAAAGAGAAAGCCAGAGTTTGCCATTGCTTTACCTGCGGGAAGCATGGCGGCGTGTGAAGCGGCGCAGTCGCTGGGCAGTCAGAACGGCAACACCCCGTTTTGGGCTCAAGCCGCCGCGGCTGCTGGTGGCCCCGACGGATCTTCGGGTGATTGAGCCGCAGATTGCTGCCGATATTGCCGATGGCCATTTTACACTGGCTGGCCGCACGCTGGAATGTGGCCGCGCCTCTCCCTTTACCATGGAATTGCCATCCACGGTGTTTGCCGCAGAGCTGCACGCCTTCTCATGGCTGCGGCATATCCGTGGCCACAAAACGCCGCAAGCCTGCGCACAAGCCCGCAGCGTGATCGGAAGCTGGATCAAACTGCATGGCAAGCCTTCATCAGACATCGCCTGGGATGCCGGTGTGCTGGCCCGGCGGATCATGGCATGGCTGTCCCATTCGCCCATTGTGCTGCATGAAAGCGAAAACATCTTTTACAAGCGGTTTTTGCGCAGTCTGACCCAGCAGGTGGCCTATGCACGGTTTCTGGCCGCCCATGGGCCGGATGGGATTGACCGTTTGCGGCTGCGCATTGCGCTGGCCATGGCCTCCATTGCCATGACGGCCTCCACCCGTCAGATCAATTCTGCCGCCCAAGGGCTGGATATGGAACTG
>CAJYRE010000134.1 GCA_913776675.1 Rhizobiaceae bacterium | reverse complement strand
TTCCGTTTGACCTCATTCCACGCATCATATCGGCGCAGGAATGGCGAAAACTGGCACAGGGTATCGAGCAGCGCGTTTTGGCCCTGAACGCTTTTCTCGATGACATTTATCACAAGCAGGAAATCATCAAGGCAGGCCGCATTCCCCGCGAGCTGATTGAGAAGAATGATGCCTTCCTGCCGGAAATGATTGGTTTTCGCCCACCCGGCGGCGTTTACACCCACATTGTCGGCACGGATATTGTGCGCACGGGTGAGGGTGAATTTTACGTGCTGGAAGACAACGCCCGCACGCCCTCCGGTGTCAGCTACATGCTGGAAAACCGCGAAACCATGATGCAGATGTTTCCTGAGCTGTTTCAGGCCAACAAGGTGCAGCGCGTCGAAGATTACCCCTATCTTCTACGCCAATCCCTGGCCTCGCTGGCTCCTCCCGGCTGCAAGGGCAAGCCGCGCGTGGCGGTGTTGACGCCGGGCATCTACAATTCTGCCTATTATGAGCATTCCTTCCTGGCTGATATGATGGGCGTGGAGCTGGTGGAAGGCTCTGACTTGCGCGTCATTGATGGCAAGGTGAAAATGCGCACCACCCGTGGCTATGAGGCCATTGATGTACTCTATCGCCGCGTCGATGACGATTTTCTCGATCCGCTGACCTTCCGGCCTGATAGCGCGCTTGGCATTCCGGGTATTATGGATGTCTATCGCGCTGGCAATATCACCATTGCCAATGCGCCGGGCACTGGCATTTCCGATGACAAGGCAATCTATTCCTACATGCCGGAAATCGTCGAGTTCTACACCGGCCGCAAGGCGATCCTTGAAAACGTGCCCACGTGGCGCTGTTCCGAGGCCGATAGCCTTAAATATGTGCTGGAGCATCTCGAAGAACTGGTTGTGAAGGAAGTGCATGGTTCTGGCGGCTACGGCATGTTGGTGGGCCCCACCGCTTCCAAAAAGGAGCGGGCGGTGTTTGCTGAAAAGCTGAAGGCTCGGCCCAGCAATTATATTGCGCAGCCAACCCTGTCGCTCTCAACGGTGCCAATTCTGGTCAACAAGGGCATTGCGCCACGGCATGTGGACCTGCGCCCTTATGTGTTGGTGTCGGATAAGGTGCAGATCATTCCCGGTGGCTTGACCCGTGTGGCCTTGAAGCAAGGCTCTCTGGTGGTCAATTCCAGCCAGGGCGGTGGCACCAAGGATACGTGGGTACTGGAGGACTGATGGTTATGCTCGGAAGAACGGCAAACGGGCTTTACTGGATGTTCCGTTATATTGAACGTGCCGAAAACATTGCCCGATTGGTGGATGCTGGTCTGCGGGTGTCTTTGACCCGCTCCGGTGCCACGGATGAAGACTGGAATGGCGTGCTGCAAAGCGGCGATGTGCTGGATATTTATCTGGAAAAATATCCGAAGGTCACGGCAGCCGATGCGATTGATTTTCTGCTGCGGGACAAAAGCAATCCGTCCAGCGTGATGTCCTGTGTCGAGGCGGCCCGCAACAATGCCCGCATGGTGCGCACGGCGCTGACACGCGAAACATGGGAAGCCACCAACGAATGCTGGATCGAGATGAAGCAGCTTCTGGCGCGGCGGCTCAAATCCGCCGATCTGCCGGAAACCATTGATACGGTGAAACGCAGGGCAGGGCTTATTCGCGGTGCCTTCCATGGCTCGATGTTGCGCAATGAAATTTACAATTTTGCGCGCATTGGCACATTCGTGGAGCGGGCCGATAACACCAGCCGTATTCTGGATGTGAAATATTACGTGCTGCTGCCTGCGGTCACACAAGTGGGATCGTCGCTGGACAATATCCAGTGGGAATCCATCCTTCGGTCTGTCTCGGCCCATCGCTCCTATCGCTGGGTCTATGATGGCGATTATCTGCCCTCAAACATTGCTGATTTTCTGATCTTGAATGGTCAGATGCCGCGATCACTGGCCTATTGCTATGAGAAGATTGTCAGCAATCTTGCTTATATCGCCAAGGAATATGGTGAGCGGCTGCCTGCTCATGATACGGCCGATGACATTCGCGCATCGCTGAATTCCACCAATATCGCCCAGATCATGGATCAGGGCCTGCACGAGTTTCTCGATAATTTCATTGCTCGCAACAATAAGCTGGGGCAGGAAATTACCGAGGGCTACCGGTTCTACAGTTGAGGCGGGGCTTACAGATGCGTTTGAAAATCAAACATGTAACAGAATATGCCTATGATGAGCCGGTGCAGTTTTCGCTGCAACGCTTAAGGCTTACGCCCATTGAAGGGCCGGGCCTGCGGGTGTTGTTGTGGAACATCGCCGTGGATGGGGCCAAGGTTGAGGCGGGCTTCAACGATCAGTTCGGCAATCACACCCATCTGGTATCGTATGAGGGCGAGAGCAGCGCGGTGAAAATTGTTGCCTCTGGCGTGGTGGAAACGGAAGATCGTGCAGGCGTGTTTGGGCCGCATACAGGCTTTGTGCCACTGTGGCTTTATTTGCGCGATACGCCGTTTACCAAGGCAGGCAAGTTGACCCGTGAACTGGTCAAAAGCCTTGAAGGTGATACAGATCTGGCCAAAATGCATGATCTGATGGGTAAGCTGCATGCTCAGGTTCGCTATGAACCCGGCGCGACCAGCACCGAAACCACCGCAGAGCAGGCGTTGGAAGCGGGGCGTGGCGTTTGTCAGGATCACGCGCATATCTTCATCGCGGCGGCCCGTCACATGGAGTTTCCGGCCCGTTATGTGTCTGGCTATCTGATGATGGATGATGTAGCCGAGCAGGTGGCAACCCATGCCTGGGCCGAGGTACATCTGCCGGGTCTCGGCTGGGTGGGCTTCGATGCCGCCAATAACATCTGCCCCGATCAGCGCTATGTGCGCCTGGCTTCTGGCCTATGCTACACCGACGCGGCTCCGATTTCAGGCATGCGCATTGGTGTTGCGGGCGAAGTGATGTCTGTGTCGGTGACCGTTGCGGATGAGGGGCAAAGCCAGTCGCAAAGTCAGAGCTGAGTGGATAAAGCGCGGCCCATTCTATTGGATTGAGCAGAGCCGCGCTTTATCCTTCTTTTTTGCTACTGCATAATTCCTTAAATCGGAATCGATTTAAGGGGAAAATTATGCAGCAGATTTAAAGTGTTACAGCGTCCTTTGTGCGCCATATATGGC
>CAJYRE010000133.1 GCA_913776675.1 Rhizobiaceae bacterium | reverse complement strand
CCAAGAACATCGAGCGGGTTGGTGACCATGCCACCAATATTGCCGAAACCATCTATTACATGACCACGGGTGCGCAGCCTGAAGGGGAGCGTCCCAAGGATGACACGACAACGGCGGTTGGTGCTGTCGAGTGATTGGAAAGCGCCGTCTGCCATGGTGCAGAACGGCGCTTTTTGTTGGCTGCATGATCGATCACAGACCAATGCAGCAGGGACATTCGGGCCTGAGAGCAGGCCCGAGTGAGGTGAGGGGATAATGAAGACAAGGATTCTGTCGTGACGGCAGTTTCTTTCAACGGTCGAACTCTCATTGAAGGTATGGGAACGAATGCTGCCGAAGATTGCTGTGGTGGAAGACGAAGAAGCACTGAGCGTGCTTCTGCGGTATAATCTTGAAGCCGAAGGCTATGAAGTTGAAACCGTGTTGCGTGGCGATGAGGCCGAATTGTGCCTTCAGGAGCGTGTGCCGGATCTGCTGATTCTGGATTGGATGTTGCCGGGCGTTTCCGGTATTGAGCTGTGCAGACGGTTGCGGATGCGTCCGGAAACCGAGCGGCTGCCCATTATCATGCTCACCGCCCGCGGCGAAGAGAGCGAGCGGGTCCGTGGCCTCTCGACGGGGGCTGACGACTATGTGGTCAAGCCGTTTTCCACGCCGGAACTGATGGCACGTGTGAAAGCCATGCTGCGTCGCGCCAAGCCGGAAGTGCTTTCCAGTGTTCTGAAATGCGGCGACATCGAGCTGGATCGTGAAACCCATCGTGTTCACCGCAAAAGCCGCGAAGTGCGCCTTGGCCCAACCGAATTCCGGTTGCTGGAATTTTTGATGGCTTCGCCGGGCCGGGTGTTCTCACGCTCGCAATTGCTGGATGGCGTTTGGGGGCACGATATTTATGTTGATGAGCGCACGGTGGATGTCCACGTGGGACGGTTGCGCAAGGCACTGAATTTTTCCAACATGCAGGATGTGATCCGCACCGTGCGCGGCGCTGGTTATTCCATGGAAGCTTAAGAGTTTCCTTCAAAATCATGCTTGCTGCCGGGGCAGCCGGGCGTGTCATTCTTGATCACTTGAAAAGCAAAACGGGCCGATTGGCCCGTTTTTTGTGATCATATGATGGCGGATCAAAGATCAGAGTTTCTCAAGGTGACTGCATAATCCCTTCAATCAGAATCGATTTAAGGAGAAAATGATGCAGCAGATTTAAAGCGTTACAGCGTCCTTTGCGCGTTTGATAAAACGCACACCGCGTTAAATCCGAACCTGACGGACTTAGCGCGCAGCCGCGGCGGCCTTGCGGCGCTCATTCACCGGCTGATAGGCCAGTTTTGCGTGGTATTTGCAGTAGGGTGAGTTGTCCATGCTGTCGCAGCCACAGAAATGAAAGTCATCTGTCATCGGATCGCCAACAGGCCATTTGCAAGTGCGCTCTGTCAGGTCGGTGAGGGTCAAACGCTTGGAAACAGGCAAGGCACCGCTGATGATGGGCAGCTCAACCGTGTTTTCAATCGGCTGAAGGTCGAGATCCTGCTTTAGCGTGGTTGTGCTCTCGGTACGTGGTGTCACAGTGCGGGTCACTGTACGGGCAGGATAATTCTGCGCGCGCGTCACAGGGGCTGCGGGCCGTTTGGGCGCACGGGCAGGGGCTGCGGTTGTTCCGCCTGCTTTGGCGCGGCCAGGCAGGCACAGCCTGTGGACCTTGCCGATCACCGCATTGCGGCTGACACCACCGCCAAGCTGGGTGGCAATCTGGCTTGCGCTCAGGCCTTCCGCCCAAAGTTTCTTTAGTTTTTCAACGCGTTCGTCTGTCCAGTTCATGCCGCAATCTCCGCCTGTTGCGTGCGCTTATGCAGAATCCGTCACCTTGGTCCCGGAGAGGTCCGAAACCCAACTTGCCTCGAATTGTTGGTGACTAGTTCCGCCGCATGCGCTCTAGTAATTAGGCATTAACCTAGTGTGAGCCTGACTCCGTGACAAGAGTCCCCGAATCGCGCTGAATCGAAATTCGTGCTTTTCCCCAACTTGCTGTCCCGTGATTTTTTCAAGGGTCTCTGTTTTTGAGCAAGAAGCCTTGCAGCAAAAGCGATTGTGGCTCGATGTTTTGTTGACAATGCAGCGCTAAGTCGGAATAGTGCCTTTGTTGCTCTCAGAAAAGCCTGTGAGCGCGAAGCCGCCGGAAGGCGGCATTTTTAATTTTCCACGGGCCTGTCGTCGCGTGGGTGTGAATGTCAATTGCCGCAGGATAAAGGATTTTCCGTCATGGCTCAGAAAACAACGCCGCTGTTCAACACGTTTTCACGTGCGCCGCTGCGTTTTGAGCGAGGAGAGGGTCCATGGCTCTTCACCGAAACCGGCGACAAATATCTGGATTTTGCTGGCGGTGTTGCCGTGACCTCCTGTGGTCATTCGCATCCCCATCTGGTGGAGGCGCTGAAAAATCAGGCCGAAAAAGTCTGGCATCTGTCCAATCTCTACGAAGTGCCCGGTCAGGAGCGTCTTGCGCAACGGCTGGTCGATGCGACATTTGCTGATAAGGTGTTTTTCACCAACTCCGGTGCGGAAGCGTTGGAATGCGCCATCAAGACGGCGCGCCGCTATCATTATGCCAAGGGCCATCCGGAAAAATTCCATATCATCACCTTTGAAGGTGCCTTCCACGGCCGTACCATTGCGACCATTGCCGCAGGCGGGCAGGAAAAATATCTGGAAGGGTTTGGTCCCAAGGCGGCCGGTTTCGATCAGGTTCCCTTCGGTGATCTTGATGCTCTGAAGGCTGCGATTTCCGATGCCACGGCGGCTCTTCTGATCGAGCCTATTCAGGGTGAAGGCGGTATTCGCGTGGTGGATAAGGAATTCCTGCGCCAATTGCGTGCCCTGTGCGATGAGCATGGGCTGCTGTTGATTCTGGATGAAGTTCAGAGTGGCGTTGGCCGGACTGGCAAGTTCTTCGCACATGAATGGACCGGGATCACGCCAGACATCATGGCCATTGCCAAGGGCATAGGTGGCGGCTTTCCGTTCGGGGCCTGCCTTGCAACAGAAGAAGCGGCCTCCGGCATGGTGGCCGGTGTGCATGGCACCACTTATGGCGGTAATCCGCTGGCCATGGCGGTGGGCAATGCGGTGCTGGATGTGGTTCTGGCCGATGGCTTCTTGCAGAATGTGCGGGATGTGGCGCTGGTGTTCCGTCAGGGACTGGCAGCCTTGAAGGATCGCTATCCGGGTGTGGTTGCCGATGTGCGGGGAGAGGGCTTGATGTTGGGTATCAAGGCTGCCCTGCCGTCGTCCGAATTGCTGCATGCCATGCGCTCGGAGCATATTTTGGGTGTGCCTGCGGGGGATAATGTTATTCGTCTGTTGCCCCCATTGACCATCACGGCAGATGACGCCCGCGAAGGTTTGAAGCGTATTGAGCAGGCCGCAGAGGCCTTGACCGCAAAAGCTGCCCTCAGCGCAGCGCAGGCTTGAAAACAGGTAACACAATGGCATCCCCGAAGCATTTTATTGATCTCTCGGCCATGACCTCCGAGGACCTCACCTCTATTTTGTCCGATGCGCGTACGCGCAAGGAAAGAACCAAGGCGGGCACCGCAGACAAGCCGCTGGCTGGCAAAATGCTGGCGATGATTTTCGAAAAGCCATCGACCCGCACCCGTGTGTCGTTTGATGTTGGCATGCGGCAACTGGGCGGCGAGACGCTGTTTCTGTCGGGCACGGAAATGCAGCTTGGCCGCGCCGAAACCATTGGCGACACAGCCAAGGTGCTGTCGCGCTATGTGGATGCGATCATGATCCGCACCACCGATCATTCGCGTCTGCTGGAACTTGCCGAACACGCCACCGTGCCAGTGATCAACGGCTTGACGGACCTCACGCACCCTTGCCAGATCATGGCCGACATCATGACCATTGAAGAGCATCGCGGCCCGGTCAAGGGCAAGACTTTGGCATGGACGGGTGACGGCAACAATGTGCTGCATTCGCTGGTCGAGGGCGCTGCACGGTTTGGCTATAAGATGAATATGGCCGTGCCCATGGGTTCGGAGCCGGATGACCGTATTCTCAACTGGGCGCGTGATCATGGTGGAGACATCATGCTGTGCCATGATGCAGAACGCGCTGTTGCCGATGCCGATGCCGTGATTACCGATACCTGGGTGTCGATGAATCTGGAGCATAAGGCGCGTGGGCATAATGTGTTCCAGCCCTTCCAGGTCAATGCGGCGCTGATGCAGCGGGCCAAGTCGGATGCCTTGTTCATGCACTGCTTGCCAGCGCATCGTGGCGAAGAAGTCACGGATGATGTGATTGATGGACCGCAGTCGGTGGTTTTTGATGAGGCA
>CAJYRE010000132.1 GCA_913776675.1 Rhizobiaceae bacterium | reverse complement strand
CGCCTGCTGATGGGCTATGATTACTTCTACCACTTTTGTGGCACCTCGATGATTATTCGTTCTGATCTGTTTGATCTTCCCTGTCGCTTTGAGGATTGCCCGGAACAATTCCTCAAGGAGATGCTGGGCAGCCACAAGCGCATTGTTGATATTCTGGCCGATCGGGGGACGCCGCTTTCGCGGCTTCCTTTTCGCGGAGCGGTGTATCGCATTGGCCACCGGGGAGCCCACAGCAAATCAGCCGGGGTTTTGAAGGGGCACATCTTCTGCTTTGATACCTTGCGCAAACCGCGCAAAATGGCGCGCAATCTTTTGCACTTGGGAATCGTCAATGATGCTGTGCGCAAAGAGTTTTGCCTGCCTGTCTGACGTATTTATTGCGCCGCATCATCGAAGCGACAATGTCTTGTGGCATTCGATAGGATCATGGAAAGTTACATGGCTCAAATATCTATCATCATTCCTTTTTATCAAAAGCAATCTGGAATCCTGAGACGGGCTCTTGATTCCATTTTCCGTCAAACCTTTCAGGATTTCGATATTATTGTGGTGGATGATGCCTCTCCTTGTGCGATTGATGCTGATCTGGACGGGCTGGATGCGGAGAAACGTGCCCGTATTCGTGTGATACGCCAGGCCAATGCTGGCCCCGGCGGGGCGCGCAATACGGGCCTCAACGCCATTTCGTCTGAGACCATCTATGCTGCATTTCTGGATTCGGATGATGAATGGGCACCAAACCATTTGGAAAATGCCTGGGAAAGCATGACCCGGCATGGCGCAGATTGTTACTGGGCTTCAATCCATGGCGGTGATGGATTCGGCTATCATTTCAGCATTTCAAAATTGCAGACCACGGAAAAAACCCTTGTGTTGCAGGAAAATCCGTTGGTGGTTGAAGTGCCGGACATGTCGCGGGTTATGCTGAAGGATTGGGGATTTCTGCATCTGTCCTGCATGGTCATTGCAAGGCCGCTGTTTGAAACCATCCGGTTTGATGCAGAGTTCAGACTGGCGGCCGAAGATGTGCTGTTCTTCTGCGATTGTGTGCTGGCGGCCAAACGGGTGATTCTGTGCGATGAGGCCGGTGCCGAGCGCGGCGAAGGCATCAATATTTTCCATAGTATTGATTCCGGCTCCCCGGAATTTCTTCAGCAACAATTCAATACCTGGGCCGCGTTGAATACGCTTGAGCAGCGTTTCAGCAGCAAGCCTGCCGAGCTATCATTGATTGATGATTATAAGCAGATGGCCCGCAAACAGGCTCTCTGGGGACAGGTTGGCCGGATGAGACGAGGAAAAATGCCGCAATGGCAGGGGCTTGCGCGATGGTATCGACGTGATCCGGCCATTATCGGCAGCGCTATAACCCTGGCACTTGGCAAGATTCGTCGCTGAATCTGTGCAGGGCCTCTTGAATGAAAGATCTGAAGAAGAAACTGTTCCCTGTTTCTTCTTTTCGCAATCACCGTAAAGGAACCGTCATGCAGCCTTATTACTGGGAATCCGCCCATGGAAACTTCGGTGACGATCTCAATCTGTGGCTTTGGGATTTCCTGTTGCCCGGATTTCGTGAGACGCATCCTGAAACCCTTCTGGTGGGCGTAGGTACGGTGTTGAATCGTGCCCTTTTGCCGGAAGGCCAGCATAAACTGGTGATCGGCAGCGGTTTCGGCTACGGCAGTCTGCCGGATATGAGCAATCCGCAGGAATGGGATATTCGCTGTGTCCGTGGACCGTTGACGGCCCAAAAGCTGGGTTTGGAGCCGCATAAAGGCATTATTGATCCGGCGGTGATGCTGGCTGAAATGCCGGAATTCCAAAACCTGCCCAAGCGTTACAAGAAGAGTTTCGTGCCCCATTGGGAATCGGCAGTTTCAGGCATGTGGTCATCGATGGTCCCAGGCCTTGGTCTGACGTATATCGACCCTTGTGGTGAGGCCAAGGCGGTGATTCGCCAGATTGCCCAATCGGAAATGATTATCGCCGAATCAATGCACGGAGCCATTCTGGACGATGCATTTCGCGTGCCATGGGTTGCTGTCAGCACCTCTGCCAGCATCAACAGCTTCAAATGGAATGACTGGGCCTCCACGCTGGGGGTGACCTATCAGCCGCTTCAGGTGCCGATTTCCAGCCGGGCCGAGGCGAAAATGAAGAATTCGCGCTTCTGGGGCATGAATTTTGAAGGTGGCGAGCCTGCCCCGGACAATCCCAATGAGCGGGAGGTTGATGAAGCTGCCCTGCGCGAAGCCAGCGGACCACGGCAAACCCTGCTGCGCCGTGTGGCCAAGCAGGCCATGGCGGCTCCTGCCATGATCGGTCTGTGGCAGGCAAGTCGCGCGCAGCCACAACTGAGCCGTGACGCGGCTCTGAATGAACGCAAAGAACGATTCATGCAGGTGATTGAAGGCGTACGCAAGGATTATGGATTGGCGGCATGAATGCCGCAAGATTTCAGCGTCATGGATTTATGATCTGTCTCCTTCCGGCATGACCGGAAGGAGATAACGCAAGGGTGAAACAGTCGCTGTGGGCTGTTTGGGTTTGCTTACGCTATAGGCTTCGCGCTTGTCGGCGGTGATGCCACTGACGATGGCCGGAACCGCGCCCAGATGTGTGAAAGCATAGGCAAGGGCTGAAAAAGAGCCGAGATTGTTCTTCAGATCCAGAAAATGGCGCAGTTCATACCGGTCACGGACATGTTTTTCGTGGCGTTCCAGCAGTGCGCGCTGCACATCTGTCAGCGCAGCACTGGCCAGAATCGCTTGATCTGCTTCATAAAGACGTTTGAGATCATCCGTTTTATGTTTGCCGCTCAAAGAATCGTGGCGCACAACGGCTCCATAGCCACAGCTATGGATCACTTTGTAGCGCGCACCGGCAACCAAGGCGCGCACATACAAATCATAATCCTCACCCAGCCGCAGGCTTTCATTATAGCGCAGTCCATGGCTGTCCAGAAATTCACGCCGCATAACCGGCTTCAAGAAACCAATTTCGCCTCGCTGTTTGCCGCGTTGAGAAATATTGCCGATGATGAAGGCTTCAAGGTTGAGAAGACGTGTTTGCCGCCGAAACTGCTGAACGCCATTGCGAATATGCGCAACACTCTCTTCTTTTACAAAAACAATATTGTCCGCAATAAAATCCCATTGGTCTTCGGCCATGATCTGGATGAAACGACCCGGCAAGAAGAAATCATCGGCATCGAGAATGGCCAGCAGCGGTGCTGTTGACGCTTCAATGGCGCGATTTCTGGCCGCGGCCGGACCTTTGTTCTGATCAAAGCGGATTACTTTCAGGCGATTGCTGCCATCATCAACGGATAGGGCGACAGCACCCGTGTCGTCGGTGGAACCGTCGTCAACGACGATGACTTCTTCAACAGCTTCTTCTGCCAATGCCGAACGAACGGCTCTTGCGATGGTCATTGCCGCATTTTTTGCGGCAATAATAACGCATACGGTGGTATTCGCCGTCATCACGGTCTCCCGTATTGTGATCGCCTGAACGTCAGCCTCGATGGTGACTGTATCAGTTACGGGCCTATCATTGCCCGGGAATTGCGCTCCGAACCATAAAAATAACAGAGGTTTTGTCGCAGCACCATCTCTGATGCGTCCAACGCACTATTATTCACCATGAGCAACGAGAAAATACAATATCTTCATATGTCACAGGCGTCATAAACAATCTTGAGACGCGCTATATGATTTTAAAATGGCATGAAAGAGACCATACAAAAAAAGGTCTCAAAGTCTGTCCTGTAATTGTCGCTTGCTGGCTGCAAATGTCAATTTCCCCGCTGCTGGTGCTCACGTACTGGAGTACGCTCTGCTCCAGTTCTCGAAATCACCATTTTCGCTACGCCAGCACCAATTCTTGAACAGACTTTCAGTTGTTGTGCATCGCTGAGCTGTTGGTTTTTGCCAGATTGACAATTGTTTTCGCCTCTGTCGGCGTATCCCGAACAGTATCCTTTGCGCCAAGCATGGCCTTCCTTGCTTTGGCTTCTTTGGCAACATGATAAACAATCACAGCAAAATAACCGATCTGGAGAACAACAGCGGCAATAATGGACTTGATGATTGTCTCGGAAACGGAACCTGTCAAATGATAGGTGGATGTTGCAAAGACCAAGAGCACTGCAATCATGCAGAAGAAGACTTTAGGCGCATGCATTGTTCAGAGCCTCCCCTGATATGTTGATCTGGAGATCATAAATCGATGCCCTCTCCTCAGGGGCAATTCAAGCATAATGATCTTGCCCCGTTCTTACAATATTTACGCGCCCCAAACCGAAGGTCTTGCGATCACTGGAAGTCTATACACAGTGAGGCTTTCCGCATTGTTACGAAAGATGGTCAATTTATTTTTTTGAAAAGACGATTTGTTAACCATTTCTGTGGGTTGGCGATCTCGCCATATGTGGCAAGATTTTGATGGATGGGCAAATCACCCTGAGGCTGGTCAGATCATTCGCATACAAAAAGCAGTGTTTTGCGTCGCGGGAGGGTGCATTCTTCACTGGATTGTGATCACAAATTGTTACAAAATTAGAGGAATCTAAAAATTAATTTGCGGTGCAGCATAATGACGCGATGCAATAGCTGGCGTGTTGGACGGTTGTGATGGGTATTATAATTTGCATGTTTCAGCGATGATAAACGAAGCTCTGAATATCTTAGTAAATCAAAAGTAAAAAACATTCCCAATTGAGGAGGGTTTCAGGAGATTTTCTCGCTGTGCCATGTTGAATGAAAATTAGATAACAGACAATACATAAATTATCATTTTTTTTACCATGATTAAAAACATAGTAAATATATAATCTTTCCAGTCGTTGGAATGTTTTTTTGGCGGGGGGATTGCGAAGGACCCATTCTCACCTCAAACTTGGGCAATCAATACGGACGCGTCCCAGGAAGGGACCCGACCCAATCGCCCACGTCAATGGAGGCTCCTCTATGAAGTCCGCGACAAGATCGGCCAGTACGCCGTTTTTTAACAGTACCACCTCGGCCGCACCGCCCATTGGCGGCGTGTCGAAGCGGAGCATTGATAGTCTGATTGCCCTGACTGCTCTTATTGTGTTCAGCCCGATTTTTTTAATGATTGCGGCTATGGTCAAGTTCACCGATGGCGGGAGCGTGTTTTACGGTCATCGCCGCATTGGCCATAATGGTCAGGAATTTCGCTGCATGAAATTTCGCACCATGGTGGAGAATGGCGATAAAGTATTGCAGGATTATCTGCGCACCAATCCGGACGCCTATGAAGAATGGCGTACCACACGCAAACTTCAGAACGATCCGCGTGTTACCGCTGTTGGTGCCGTTTTGCGCAAGCTCAGCCTGGATGAACTGCCCCAGCTTTTCAATATCCTGAAAGGTGAGATGAGTATTGTTGGCCCACGTCCCGTCGTTGAAGACGAACTGGCCATGTATGAAGCCTGCGCGACCTATTATCTCCAGACCCGTCCTGGTTTGACCGGTCTTTGGCAAGTCAGCGGCCGCAATGATGTATCCTATGAAACCCGCGTGGCCATGGATACCATGTATGTAAAGAACTGGTCGATTGCCAAGGATATTGTGATTATCATCAAAACGGTTCCTGCCGTTTGCCTGTCTCGCGGCAGTTATTGATGCTGACAATTTTGGTGGAGCAGATTGCTCCACCACATATGACAGAAACAGTGCTTAGGATTTGCCATGAAGGCTGATAATGTTTCAGGAAAACGATTGTATTCTGGACGTATGTTGAAAATGAGCGCCGCCTTACTGGCGGTTTGTTTCGTCTTACAGGCCCCCGGATCTGCTTTTGCAGATGATTATCGCCTGGGTGTGATGGATAAGATCCGTGTGAAGGTTGCCGAATGGCAAACGGCTGAAGGCACCATCCGTGATTGGGATTCGGTCAGCGGAGAATATTCTGTCAGCTCAGCCGGCACGGTTTCCCTGCCCTTTGTTGGAGAGCTTTCTGCCTCCGGCAAAACCACGGCAGATATTGCCGCCGAGGTTGGCAAGAAGATGCAGCAATTGTTCGGGCTTAAAGATCGCCCCTCGGCCTCGGTGGAAATTTCACAATACCGGCCCATTTACACATCCGGTGCTGTGCAGACGCCCGGTGCTTTCCCCTATTCTCCCGGAATGACCGTACTCAAAGCCTTAAGCGTGGCTGGCGGCCTGAAGCGGGCTGATTCGGGTCAGCAATTCGCCCGCAACTATATTCAGGCGCAGGGCGATGGTTCCGTGTTGGTTTCCACCCGCAACCGTCTTCTGGTGCGACGGGCACGCATTCTGGCCGAGATCAACAACAAGCCGTCCATTGAGATTACCGATAATCTGAAAAGCATTCCCGACCTGAAGCAATTGGTCGAATCGGAAACCGCTTTGATGAACTCGCAGCGCACCAATCTGAAAGTGACGCTGTCCTCTCTGGCCGATTTGAAAACCTTGCTAACCACACAAATCGAGGCTCTGGGCAAGAAATCCGAAACCCAGACCCGGCAGTTGGCCATGGTTGAAGAAGACCGCCAGAAGGTCAACAATCTGAGTGAGCAGGGGTTGGCGCTGAGTTCACGCCGTCTGGCTGTAGAGCAGCAGGTTTCGGATCTTCAATCCGGTCTTCTCGATATTGATACGGCAACCTTGAAGGCCAAGCAGGACCTCAACAAGGCCCAGCAGGATGAAACAACCGCCAGGAATGATTGGGATGCACAACTGGCGCAGGCCTTGCAGGACACTGAAGCGCAGCTTGACGAGACCAACCTGAAACTCTCAACCAGCAAAAGCCTGATGGCAGATGCCTTGTTGCAGTCGGCAGATAGCGCCAATGTCAAGGATGGGCTCAATTCCGCCAGTGTTTCCTATTCCATCGTGCGTGAAAAGGATGGTAAGCCAACCGAAATCGCGGCGACAGAAAACACATCTGTTTTGCCGGGTGATGTGGTCAAGGTGACGGTCAAATTGTCCCAGCCAGCAATTCGGTGAGGTGTGAATGCGTATTGCCAAGGCGCAACTGATTGACCCTGAGCGCAATGAAATTTACGCAATCACAGCCATAACCCTGTCCTTTTTTGTGTTTGCCTATTCATCCTTGTTTGGGCAAATCCTGATTTTGCTGTTGTACGGGATTTGGTTGCCATTGATTGCGGTGGATTATCGCCGTGTTCTGGGGCATCCGCGCGTTTTGCTGCCCATCTTCGCTTTCAGCCTGTTGGCCATGGCATCGGTGTTGTGGTCGGCTGCACCCGCAGTGACCGCCCGTGCGTCGCTTCAGTTCTTTACGCATATTCTCTGTGCGTTGCTGGCCGTGCGGGTGGTGAGCGTGAACTCGTTCATCAAGGGCGCTTTGCTTGGTGCCATCCTGTGCATGCTGTATTCGCTGTTGTTCGGCTATTACCTTCTGGATCCGCTGGATGGAACAGTCAGTTTTGTCGGTGCCTTTTCCTCCAAAAACCAGTTGGGCCTGCATGCATCGCTTGGTGTCTATTATGTGTTTGCCGCCATTGTCATTCTCAAGGTGCGCCGTTTATGGCTGCTTGTGGCAGCCGTGGCAGCGGCATTGTCAGCCTATTGCCTGAAGGAATCCGAATCGGCTACCTCGGTTTTGACCATTCTTGCGGTGATCGGTGCATGCCTGGTGCTGCGTGTGGTGGATTTGCTCTCGCCTCGCCATCGTATTGTGCTGTTCATCGCCGGAACCGTTCTTGGCGGCTTGATGCTGGGTGCTTTTGTTTACAGTGGCGGTGTTGATCTTGTGCTGGGGGCTTTTGGCAAAGACTCAACGCTGACCGGTCGCACCTATCTGTGGCAGCAGGGGTATTCTGCCGCTCTTCAGAATCCGTTTTTGGGTGTTGGTTATCAAGCCTATTGGGTGCAGGGCTTTTCAGAAGCAGAACGGCTCTGGGACGAATTCTATATTGAGACGCGGGCAGGTTTCCATTTCCACAATACCTATATTGAAACCGCGGTTGAACTGGGTCTGGTCGGCGTTTTGATGATGATCGCCATGCTGTTTACCGCCCTGTTGGGCACGCTGAAGCGGCTTTTGACCAATGTGCGTGATCCTGAGGCTGGGGTTCTGTTTGGGCTGGCCATGCTGCTGGTCGAGCGCTCGTTTGTGGAAATTGACGTGTTGTTTGCCTATCAGATTGGTTCTTTCCTGCTGTTCTTCATCTTGGGAAAACTGGCCCAGCGCAAGCTCACAGCGCCTGTGTCCAGCACCAGCACGGTGCGTTACTATGGCCGCGATGTGTCTGCCCGATTGCGTCAGGGATGATGTGTCAATCCTTTGGATGCAAAGCCATAAAACAAAAAAAGGCCGGATGCGATGTCCGGCCTTTTTGTGCTTGATGGTCTGTACAATTTACAGCGTGACGACAGTCTTTTCTTTTGCAGCCTTCACTGCCGCATCGGCCAGTTTCAGCGCAATCAGGCCGTCTTCAATCGATGGCGACGGTGCCTTGCCGCTCTCGATGCAATCGAGGAAAGCCGAGATTTCAGCCGCATAGGCCGCCGTGTAGCGGGTCATGAAGAAATCATGCAGTGGCGGGCGGGTGTAGCCGTCCTTGGTGGCGATTTCGATGGAGACCGGACGCTGGTTTTCAGCGGCCACCGAGCCTTCCGAGCCATGCACTTCAATGCGCTGGTCATAGCCATAGGTGGCGCGGCGGGAGTTGGAAATAATGGCTTGGCGGCCCGATACCGTGGTCAGCACCAGGCT
>CAJYRE010000131.1 GCA_913776675.1 Rhizobiaceae bacterium | reverse complement strand
ACGCGATGAGAGACCTTTCTGCAGGTCCACGCGTCCTCCTCAAGCGGCTCCGCGAAATCATGGCGGAGCCCCTTGAGCCGCAGGATCGTCTAGACCGTATCGTTCGCCAGATTGCGAGCAACATGGTCGCCGAAGTGTGTTCTGTGTATGTCTTGCGCTCGGATGGCGTTCTGGAACTCTATGCCACCGAGGGCTTAAATCCCGATGCTGTGCATCTGGCCCAACTGAAAATGGGCCAGGGGCTTGTGGGCACCATTGCGGCGTCTGCCCAGCCTCTCAATCTGACAGATGCGCAGGCGCATCCTGCATTCCGCTATCTGCCTGAAACCGGGGAAGAAATTTATAATTCTTTCCTGGGTGTGCCAATCTTGCGGGCTGGCCGCAGTCTTGGCGTTCTTGTTGTGCAGAACAAGGCACAACGGAACTACAGGGAAGACGAACTTGAAGCGCTGGAAACAACGGCCATGGTGTTGGCCGAAATGATTGCCACGGGTGATTTGAAAAAGATTACCCGGCCGGGTCTGGAACTGGACCTGACGCGGGCGGTGACCATCAAGGGTGACAGCTACAGTGAAGGCATCGGTTTGGGCCATGTTGTCCTGCATGAGCCGCGCATTGTGGTGACCAATCTTCTCAATGAAGATACCGATACGGAAATCAAGCGCATGGCCGAGGCGCTCGGTTCCTTGCGTATTTCCATTGATGACATGCTGTCGCGCCGCGAAATCGCCATGGAAGGTGAGCACCGCGATGTGCTGGAAACCTACCGCATGTTTGCCCACGATCAGGGCTGGGTGCGGCGCATGGAAGAGGCGATTCGCAACGGATTGACCGCAGAAGCGGCGGTTGAAAAGGTGCAGAGCGATACCAAGGCGCGGATGATGCGCCTCACAGATCCTTACATGCGTGAGCGCATGCATGATTTTGATGATCTGGCCAACCGTCTTCTGCGGCAGTTGACCGGCTTTTCGGGGCGCGGCTCGGAGAGCTTCCCACTGGATGCGGTGATTTTTGCCCGCGCCATGGGCGCTGCCGAATTGCTGGATTATCCCCGGCAGAATATTCGCGGTCTGGTGCTGGAAGAAGGTGCTGTGACCAGCCACGTGGTCATCGTGGCACGTGCCATGGGCATTGCCGTGGTGGGGCAGGCATCCGGTGTGGTTGCCTTGGCAGAAAATGGTGATCCGGTCATTATTGATGGCGATGATGGGCAGGTTCATTTGCGCCCGATGACGGATTTGCAGGTTGCCTATGAGGAAAAGGTCAAGCTGCGCGCCCGCAGGCAGGAGCAGTTCCGCGCCTTGCGCAATGTCGAGCCGCTCAGCAAGGATGGCCAGCATATCAAATTGCAGATGAATGCTGGCTTGATGGTTGATTTGCCGCAATTGGCCGAATCGGGTGCCGAGGGCATTGGCCTGTTTCGCACCGAGTTGCAGTTTATGATTTCCTCCACCATGCCAAAAGCAGAAGAGCAGGAAGGCTTTTACCGCAATGTGCTGAAGCAGGCCAAAGGCTTGCCTGTCACCTTCCGCACGCTGGATATTGGGGGCGATAAGGTTTTGCCTTATTTCCGCAGCCATGAAGAAGAAAATCCGGCACTGGGTTGGCGAGCCATTCGCTTGTCGCTGGATCGTCCGGGTCTTTTGCGCACCCAGATGCGCGCGCTTTTGAAAGCGGCGACGGGCGGTGAGCTGAAAATCATGCTGCCAATGATTACCGAAGTGGCGGAAATTCGGGCGGCGCGTGAATTGCTGCAAAAAGAAGTGCAACATCTGTCCAAATTTGGCCATGGGTTGCCGCGCCGTTTGCAGTTTGGCGTGATGTTGGAAGTGCCAGCCCTGATGTGGCAACTGGACGAGTTGATGCAGCAGGCAGACTTTGTTTCCGTTGGCTCCAACGACCTGTTTCAGTTTTCCATGGCCGTTGATCGGGGCAATGCCCGCGTTTCAGATCGGTTTGATATTCTGGGCGTACCATTCCTGCGGATTCTGCGCGATATTGTCCGGGCTGCCGATCGGCATGATACGCCGCTGACCCTGTGTGGTGAAATGGCAGGCAAGCCGCTGTCATCCATGGCGCTGTTCGGCATCGGTTTTCGCTCTGTGTCCATGTCGCCCACGGCGATTGGTCCGGTCAAGGCCATGCTGCTGCAACTGGATATTGCTCAGCTTTCAGCCGAGTTGAATGCTCTGCTGGATACGGTGAATCCGACTGAGAGCGCGCGCAGTTTGCTGATGCGGTTTGCGCAGCAGAATGGTGTGCCCATCTGATTGCGCGATAGGAGCGTGAGATGCGGCATGATCGATGCCGCATCGGTTCTTTGTGTTTGTCCATGATGTTTCTGCACATCGCCTTTTGTGCATGTGCCTGATGATTGAGAATATGGGGTGAAGGGTGGCGAAGCTTCCTGTCGATAAAATGCGTGAGCTTGAACGCCGCTTTGGTGAAATCGAGGCACGCATGTCTGCGGGGCCTGCGGCCGATGTCTATGTGAAACTGGCCTCGGAATATTCCGAGTTGCAGCCGGTGGTCAAAGCAATCCGTGAATATGGCTTGGCTGAGAGAGAAGTGGCTGATCTCAAGGCGCTGTTGAACGATAAATCCACAGATCGAGAGATGCGCGAGCTGGCAGAGATGGAACTGCCCGATGTCGAGGCGCGTCTGGAAACGCTCGAAAAAGAAATTCAGATTCAGCTTTTGCCCAAGGATGCCGCCGATGAAAAAAGCGCCATTCTGGAAATTCGCGCAGGCACGGGCGGATCGGAAGCGGCGCTGTTTGCTGGTGATCTGTTTCGCATGTACGAGCGCTTTGCCAGCGGCAAGGGCTGGAAGGTCGAGGTGCTTTCTTCCAGCGAAGGCGATGTTGGCGGTTTCAAGGAAATCATTGCCACGGTTTCTGGCCGCGGGGTGTTCTCCAAGCTGAAGTTTGAATCCGGTGTTCACCGTGTTCAACGGGTGCCGGACACGGAAACCCAAGGCCGTATTCACACCTCCGCCGCAACTGTTGCCGTGTTGCCGGAAGCGGAAGACATCGACATCGAAATACGCCCCGAAGATATTCGGATTGATACGATGCGCTCATCCGGTGCCGGTGGTCAGCACGTCAATACCACGGACTCGGCGGTGCGCATCACGCATTTGCCCACGGGCCTGGTGGTGACCAGTTCAGAAAAATCCCAGCATCAGAACCGCGCCAAGGCCATGCAGGTGTTGCGCTCGCGGCTGTTTGATATTGAGCGTCAGCGGGCCGAGAGCGAGCGCTCTGCGGATCGTAAAAGTCAGGTGGGATCAGGGGATCGCTCGGAGCGCATCCGCACCTATAATTTCCCGCAGGGCCGCGTGACCGATCACCGGATCAATCTGACTCTCTACAAGCTGGATAGAATGATGATGGGCGAAATCGATGAAGTGGTCGATGCCCTGATCAGTGATTATCAAGCCGGCCAATTGGCGCAATTGGGTGAAAACGTCGGATGACGGAGGCGATAACCCTGCGGATAGCCGTTCTGGCGGCGAGACAGCGTTTTGCTGCTGCGCATCTGGAAAATGCCGCTGGCGATGCGCGGGTGTTGATTGCTGGTGTTTTGAACCTGTCGATGACCGATATGCTGGTTGATGACAACCGAGTGCTGTCCCCGGATGAAATGACGCGGGTTGATGCTGCGGTGATGCGGCGCGTGAACCATGAGCCGGTGCATCGTATTTTGGGGCACCGGGCCTTTTACGGGCTTGATCTTGCTCTCTCTTCGGCCACGCTGGAACCGCGACCGGATACGGAAATTCTGGTGGATCGGCTTTTGCCTTATCTGCGTAGAATGGTGGCTGAAAAGGGCACGGCGCGCCTGTTGGATATGGGCACGGGCACCGGTGCCATTGCATTGGCGCTGTTGCAGGAATGTGCAGGTGCCACGGCGCTGGCGACGGATATTTCAAACGAGGCCTTGGCCACTGCCCGCCAAAATGCAGTTCGGCATGGTCTTGATGCGCGGTTTGAAACCCTGCGCAGCGATTGGTATGGCGCGATCTCCACACGGTTTGACATGATTGTGTCAAATCCCCCCTATATTACCACAGAGGTGGTGGCCGGATTGAGCCCGGAGGTTCGCCTGTTTGATCCGATGGCGGCGCTGGATGGCGGCGCTGACGGATTGGATGCTTACCGTGTTATTGCAGTTGGCGCACAGGCGCATTTGCAGCCGGGTGGCGTGATGGGTCTGGAAATTGGCTATGACCAAAAAGAAACGGTCACAGCGCTTTTTGCGGCCTGCGGATTGAAGCTTGTTGAGGCAAGCCAGGACCATGGCGGTCAGGACCGTGTGTTGATTTTCCAATCGGGTCACAATGGCTCGTTGTGAATGATAATTCGATTTTCTCTTTCAAATGAAGGATTTCAAGGTGCTTTTCGATAGCATGTTGTTACGACTTCAAGGAAGTTTATGTTCAGCAAAGAAAAGGCTTGGTTTTCGCAAAGAAGCGAGATAGGTTGCGGGCACTCACCGGGCAGCAGGAAACGAACAGAGATTCGTTTGTGTCTGGATCGACCTCGAACATTGCTCTCTTTTGAGAGGTTTGCGGCACGAAGTGATCTCGGTGCGTGGATCAGATATTTAATGTTCACCAGCGGCAGAATGGTGCGACGGCGCGATATGCTCCGTGGCACGTGCAGCCTAAGTTCGGGTTTGACCGAACAGGTCGCGTCGCCCTCATATCAGCAAGACAGAAATCAGGTGACTAATCGATGAGGCCAGGACAGCAAAACAAGCGCAGTCGGGGGCGTAGTAATGGCGGTGGCGGCGGTGGCAGCAACGGCAATAACAATAATTTCAATCGTAAGGGCGGAAATCCGCTGACGCGCAGCTACGACAGCTCTGGTCCCGATGTGAAAATTCGCGGCACTGCGCAACATATTGCTGAAAAATATATGACCCTCGCTCGTGATGCGCAAAGCTCCGGCGACCGGGTTATGGCTGAAAATTATCTTCAGCACGCTGAGCATTACAATCGAATTATTGCATCGGCGCAGGCGCAGATGCAGGAGCGCGTTCAGCGTGACGATCGTGATTATAACGACCGTGACACGCTGGATGTTGATACCGAAAATGACAATGATGCAGAGGGCGATGATCAGGATGTGATCCTCGACCGCAGCACGCATCATGCCCAGCCGGATGGGCAGCCGCGTTCACAGCGTCCGCAGCATCAGCAGCGTTCGCATCAGCAGCGCCCACAGCATCAGCCACGGCCGCAGCCGCAAATTCAGCCGCAGCCTTTGCCGGCTGAGGTGGAAATTGCGGGCAGTGGTCCACAGCCGATTATTGAAAATACGCCGGTTGAAGCCACTGTTGCTGCCGAAGAAGTGGCGCAACAGGCGGAAGCAGGCAAGAAGGAACGGACTGCACGTCCACGCCGCGCCGCTGCGGCTCGTCCGCGTCGTCCCCGTCGCACAGAATCGGGAGAGGGTGCCGCTGAGGCCAGTGATGACGCCGGATTGGAAACCGTGACGTCTGAATAAGTGTTTGCGTGACTGCAAGCGATACGATTTTGAACAGCGCGACCTGCTTTAACAGGCCGCGCTGTTTTGCATTTGTGTTTCTGTTGCCGCAGATTTGCGCTTGATCAAGCCCGCTCTGATTTTTTGCGTTAGGCTGCCCTTTAAAGGCGAAAATATGCTCCCCATATCAAGCCCAACAGATTGAATTGAAACCATACTCACGGTTTCCATCTGCGGGCCTGCCGAAATCAGGGGGCCTTAATCCTCAACAGCCAGATTGTGCCGCGACGGGCAATCTGGAGAACGGAGAGCGA
>CAJYRE010000130.1 GCA_913776675.1 Rhizobiaceae bacterium | reverse complement strand
TCGCCCATGGTCTGGGCATTGATGCCATACGGCAGGTGGCTCCACAGGTGCCAGCCGGGCTGGTGCTGAATGCCCATTCGGTCATTCCCGGATCAGAACGTGCCGCAGATCAGGCCGCCGCTGAACGCGCCCATCAGTTCCACAATGGCGTGTTTTTCGATCCGGTGTTCAAAGGCGAATATCCGGCAGATTTCATGGCTGCCCTTGGCGATCGCATGCCAAAAATTGAAGAGGGTGATCTGGCGATCATCTCGCAGCCGCTCGATTGGTGGGGCTTGAATTACTACACACCGATGCGCGTTGCCGATGATGCAACGGAAGGGGCCGAGTTTCCGGCAACGGTTGCAGCGCCACCGGTCTCGGATGTGAAAACGGACATCGGCTGGGAGGTCTACGCCCCTGCGCTCAAGTCTCTGGTGGAAACGCTCTATGATCGCTACACCCTGCCGGTCTGCTACATCACCGAAAATGGTGCCTGCTACAATATGGGCGTTGACAATGGCGAGGTCGATGACCAGCCACGCCTCGATTATTACAATGATCACCTAGGCATCGTTGCCGATCTGATTGGCGATGGCTTTCCCATGAAAGGCTATTTTGCCTGGAGCCTGATGGATAATTTTGAATGGGCTGAGGGCTATCGCATGCGCTTTGGCCTTGTGCATGTGGATTATGAAACCCAAGTGCGCACGGTGAAGAAAAGCGGCAAGTGGTATTCGGCGCTTTCCATGAACCATGCGCAACAGCAGATTTGATGCATGATCACCGCCACACGTGACATTTATCTCGTTTTGAAAAGAAGAATCTTTATTCTTTTCAAATAAGCTTCTCCTGTCTTGTTGCGGGAGTTTTGAGTGTGGCGTGTGCAGGTTGCAAGAACGGAAATGGCTTTGATATGCCCTTTTCCATGGCGTTCCAACCCATTGTTGATGTGCGAACCGGTGCCGTGTTTGCCTATGAAGCGCTTGTGCGCGGCGTGGATGGGGCAGGCGCGTCCAGCGTGTTGTCGCGCGTGACCGAGCAAAACCGCTATGCGTTCGATCAGGGTTGTCGGGTGAAGGCCATTGAGCTTGCAGCAAAACTGTCGCCAAGCGATTCTGCCTCAAAGCTTTCCATCAATTTCATGCCCAATGCGGTGTATGAGCCGTTGGCCTGTATTCGCTCCACGCTGGAAGCGGCTGCACGGTTCAATTTTTCGCCGCAACGTATCATTTTCGAATTCACGGAAAATGAGCAGATCAACCCCGATCACCTGATCAATATTCTCAAAACCTATCAATCGATTGGTTTCAAAACCGCCATTGATGATTTCGGGGCGGGGCATGCGGGCCTGTCTCTGTTGGCACAATTTCAGCCGGATATTGTCAAGCTGGATATGGAACTGGTGCGGGGTATTGATCAAAGCCGCGCCAAGCAGATTGTACTCAAGCACACGCTGGCCATGCTGAACGATTTTGGCATTGTACCGCTGTGCGAAGGTGTGGAAACCAAAGAGGAATTGCAGGTGCTGCGCGATCTGGGCGTCCACCATATTCAGGGCTATCTGCTGGCCCGGCCTGCTTTTGAACGCTTCGAGCAGCCGGATCTGGCGGCAGTAGCCTGAAAACCTGTGGTGATGATTTCACCACAGATCAGATTTTAGCTGCCAATGTGCTTTTCGCCGCGCTTTTTTGAAAGCTCAATCTGCTTCTGGCGCTGGCGATAGCGCAGGCGGTCTTCCTCGGTGCGGGTCTCATAGCAATTGGGGCAGGAGACACCGGCTTCATAATGGGGCGAGGCGAGTTCTTCCGCCGTAATCGGATGGCGGCAGGCGTGGCAGAGCAGGTGGTTGCCTTCCTTCAGGCCGTGCGTGACCGAGACGCGCTCGTCAAACACAAAGCAGGCACCATCCCACAGGCTTTCTTCTTCCGGCACATTTTCCAGATATTTCAGAATGCCACCCTTGAGGTGGTATACTTCCTCAAAACCCTGTTGCTTCATGAAGGCCGTGGCCTTTTCGCAGCGAATGCCGCCGGTGCAATACATGGCAATCTTCGGCTTGTTGTGCAGGCCGGGATTGTTTTTCACCCATTCGGGAAATTCGCGGAACGTCTTGGTATTGGGGTCAACAGCACCCCGGAAAATACCAATCGCGGTTTCATAATCATTGCGGGTATCGATCAGAATGGTATCCGGGTCTGAAATCAGCTCGTTCCAGTCCTTCGGGTCCACATAGGTGCCGACGATCTTGTTGGGGTCGATGTCTTCGACGCCCATGGTGACGATCTCTTTCTTCAGCTTCACCTTCATGCGCAGGAACGGCATTTTCGATGCCCGGCTTTCCTTATGCTCAAGGGCCGCAAATTCTGGCTGGGCGCGCAAAAAGGCCAGCATGGTGGCAATGGCACTATCGGTTCCGGCCACCGTGCCATTGATACCCTCATGGGCCAGCAGCAAGGTGCCCATGATGCCCAGCTCTTTGCACAGGGCAAGCAGAGGCTCACGGAAACTTTCGAACCGTGGGAAAGCAGCAAAATGATAGAGTGCTGCCACGCAAAACGTGCCGCCCTCTTCATGGCGTGGGATGTGAAGATCATCTGTCATGACCTGCGAAATACTGCCTCTTTCACCGAGAATCAATGAATTTCCGCAGGTCGATGTTGCTTTGAGTTTTGTCAAGTTAGGCAGGTGGATTGAAAACCCGAATGCGATGGCCATCCGCATCGATGGCGGTAAAGGTACGGCCAAAGTCCATCTCGGTCGGTGGTTGCAGAATGCTGATGCCAAGGTCCTGCCATGCGGCGTGGATGGCATCCACATCCGTTGATGTGGGCGCGCGAATGGCCAGTTCACAGCCACCGCCTGTTGCCGTGGCTTTCGGCTCCACTGTGTGGCGTGACCACAACCCCAGCACCAGCCCGCCGGGCAGAACAAACATGGCAAATGTGGCCGATTGCTCCACAGGCGCAAGGCCGAAGAGTTTTTGATAAAACGCCGCACTGACAGGCGGCTGATCGACATACAGAATGGTCATTGTTGGGGTCGGGATCATGGTTTGTCTCCTTGGTTGATGCCCAAGGTGTAATCCATGCTCCTGCCAAAAAATGGCAGTAGTGTTTAAAACAGGCGTTCCGGAATGGTGTTTTCCTGTCGCCATTGTTTCAAAAGGGTCGTGCGCCGTTTGGGGCTGCGCTGATCCAGCAGCGTGCATTGGATAATGCGGTCGATGCGGAAATGGCGAAAACTCTGCCGCAGGCAGCACCACGCCACCAGCACCCGTGCCCCTTCAAAAAAGGTCAGCACAAGCGGCCAGATGTCACGTTCTGTCTGAATGCCGGAGGCATCCTGATAGGTGATACGCAGAACCTGTTCGTTGCGAATGCCCAGCCGCAATTGTGCAAGCTCCACAGCGGGCGGTGTTTGAGCAGGGCTTGGGCCAACAATCATCGGCGTATCATGCAGGGTCTGGCGCAGATCAGCGGGCAGCACGGCGGTGATTTTGGCCAAGGCCTCGCGGGCGGCGCTGGCCAGTTGCGCATCGGTGCGCTGGGCCACAAAGCGGGCACCCAGCACCAGTGCCTCAATTTCTTCCCGGGTCAACATCAGGGGTGGCAAGAGATAGCCGGGGCGCAACACATAGCCCAGACCCGGCTCGCCTTCGATGTCGGCTCCCTGGGCCTGAAGGCTGGCAATATCCCGATACAGGGTGCGGATCGAGATGTTCATCTCGTGTGCCAGGGTTTTGCCGCTCACCGGCTGGCGATAGCGCCGCAGCACTTGCAACAGGGATAGCAGGCGCTCAGAACGGGACACGGATGTTTTGCCTAACCATCGGTGCTGAGGTCCCAAAGAGCCATAACAATTGCCGGTTCCAGCTCCGGTCCATCGGCAAACAGGGCTTCTGCCGCCGCCAGCGCATCGGCGCGCAGCACCTGCTGGCGGCGGATGATCATATCCAGCAGATGCGAGAGGGTTTCGGCGCTTTCAAAGCGTTCGCTCTGGCGGTCCAGCGTGGCAGCCAGCATGGCCAGATCATTTTCATGGCCCAGTTGCTCGGCCAGTTGTTTGGCTCCCTGTCGTTTGAGCAAAAAGGCACTCGGCCACAAATCCCGCAGCAAGGTCAGATACATCGCGTAGGTTTGGGCAATCTTGCGCAGATCATGAAAGCTCTCGGCATCATTGCCCGCCTGACAGGCCAGTATGGCCTGATGCGCTTGCAAAAGCAGCTTTTGCCAGGCTTTTTGCAAAATACGGCCTGATTTGGCAGCGCGCGGTGGAATGTCTGTTCTTTCAAGAATGTCAGCGGCCTCGCGGCAGGCAGCGGCGGCCAAGCGCATCTGATCACTCCACAGCGGTTCATGGGGCATCATCTGTTGGCGTTGCGTGTTCAGATGCTGCAAGGCCATGGTCAGGGCCTGTTGTTCCTGTGCATCTTGAGTCCAGGCCTGCAAATAATCAATGGCTTCCACAAGGGCCGATGCATCGCGCAGGCCTGCAAGGCTGCGGCCAATATCGCGCAGTCTGATGTTTTCCTGCTTGCGCAAATCCGGAGCTGCGGCGGCTATCAGTCGATAGATGGCCCGCGCCCGTTTCAGCTTGCGGCGGGCGCGGTGAACGGCATCATCCCGGCCCTTCACCGGGTTTTCCAGCGCGTCTGCTGCCATGAGGAGCTGCTGGG
The DNA here is from genome assembly GCA_913776675.1 of Rhizobiaceae bacterium. Taxonomy (GTDB): domain Bacteria; phylum Pseudomonadota; class Alphaproteobacteria; order Rhizobiales; family Rhizobiaceae; genus Allorhizobium. Next base: position 1,032 of record CAJYRE010000130.1, on the reverse strand, counting down.
TCAGAACAGTTCTGGCACTGGCAATCAGCCCGTCTTCAGGCCTTAACAGATAGGTCATTGTGCCGTATTGCCTTGGTGGCCGACATGGCCAGCCATTGGTTGGAATAGCGCTTGTCGCCTGTCACCTCACGGCCAATCCATGGTGGCTGCGGTGGCTCTTCGCCGGCATCATCCAGCTCCACTTCGGCCACAACCAGCCCGGCGTGCGCCCCGGCGAACACATCGACTTCCCACAGATAGCCGCCATACTCGACATTGTATCGGGTTTTCTCGATGATATTGCCGAGGGATTTTTCAATCATTTCCCGGGCGTCGTCCAAGGAAATGTCGTATTCGAATTCATCACGCGTCAGTCCAACATGACCGATCTTGATGGTCAAGGTGGCGCTTGTCTGGTCTTTGATGCGTACCCGCACAGAACGATCCGTGTCGGAAAGAATATATCCTTGTATAAAGGAAGACGCTTGACTGACATGTGCCCGCCAGACATCGCTGCGCACCAGAAATTTCCGTTCAATTTCCTTCGCCATGGCGATTTTTTCCCGCTTACCTGCCGTTAGTGTAACCAAATGCGATATATTGGCAAGAGCATGGCGCGCAGGCTGGCGTTTGTTACGGGCAGGTGCGCGCATTTGCCTCGACATAACGTGCATATCGGGGTAATCAGAAGCCATTAAATCGTTTGAAAGGTAGACCTCTCATGGGTGCGAAGACTGATAAACTGCTGGCTGTTCTCAAGCTTCAGCCGGTTGTGCCGGTGTTGATCATTGATGATGCGGCCCATGCGGTGCCGCTTGCCAAGGCATTGGTGGCTGGCGGTCTGAAAGCCATTGAAATCACCATGCGCACCGCAGCAGCGCTTGAAGCCGTCAAGCGCGTGGCCGGTGAAGTGGAAGGCGCGGTTGTTGGTGCGGGCACCATTCTCAATCCGGCGCATTTTGATGCGGCGGTGGCTGCGGGTTCACAGTTTATCGTCAGCCCCGGTACCACGGCAGAGCTTCTGGCTGCTGCAAACGCATCTGATATTCCGCT
>CAJYRE010000129.1 GCA_913776675.1 Rhizobiaceae bacterium | reverse complement strand
TGAACGTTCAATCATCTTCCAGTAAGACCGCAGGCTCATCCAGAATGCAGTCCTGATAAGGAAATGAATGTGTTGGCATTTGATCTTGAAGCCGTTGTGCATGATACGCAGGACGGCAAAAAGCCTGAACTGCGGCTTTGGCTGCGGCTTCTGTCCACCACAAAGCTGATTTCGCAGGAAATTCGCCGTCGCCTGCGCCGCGAATTCGGTGCAACGCTGCCGCAATTTGATGTTCTCTCCCAGCTTTATCGGGAAAAAGAGGGCTTGCGTCTGGGCGAGCTGTCCAGACGCGCCATGGTCACCAATGGCAATATCACCGGATTGGTGGAGCGATTGGAGATTGAGGGGCTGGTTGCGCGCGAGCGCTTGCCCGAGGACCGGCGTGTGATTGTGGCGGGGCTGACCCCCAAAGGACGCAGCCTGTTTGAAGACATGGCCAAGGCCCACGAAAACTGGCTGAAGGATATGATGGCCGATGTGGACCCCATCGTTCTCACGGGTCTTCTCACCCATGTTGGGCACGTCAAACAATCCACCCGCAATCATCTCTCGGGTGATGAAAACGACGATGAGTGAGAGATCGTCGGGTTTGGCCGCTTGATCTGCTGAAATCATAGGCTGAAAAAAACAACCGAATTGCGGTGATGATCACCACCAGCCCCCTTGAAGCACCAAATCGGTGCTTTACATAATGTGGCATGGTGAGATCAGAGCAAACACCGCGGCAAACGCTGTTGCGTTATGGCCTTCATCCCGACGCTGCCGCAACGCAGGCGCTGGATGAGACCTTGCGTGAATACACCCGGATGATGGCCGTGCTGGAAACGCTATCGCATGAAAATGCGGGAGCCAATCTGGTTCGGTTGCATGAGCTGGCCTATGAGACCATTCGCACACAAACCCATCTGCCTGCGCGTCTTGTCACATTGGGGTTGCGTGATTTTGCTTCAAACAAGCCAGGTGCCGCGCCAACGCGCCTGCCGCTGGATGAAAAGCTGTTCGCCATCAAGGGACCGGCTGATCTGACCTTGGCCACGGTGCGCGGACGGGTGTCTGTTCCTTTCACCGTGCTGGGTTATCGCGCCCAATGGGAGAGTGTGTTTCCGGCCTATCTGACCCGCGAAGGCGGATCTTATGAAATTCATATTGGTATTCGGCAGATGATTCCTCAAACAAGGGAAAATATCATGACCAATGAAAGTATTCTTGCACGCATGGGCCGGATTATTGCTGGCGTGGCCAATGCAGCCATTGATAAGGCGGAGGGTGCCAACAAAATTGCGGTGATTGAGCAGGCCATTCGGGACATCGATGCTGCCGCCGACGAGGCGCGGGCAGAGCTTGGCAAAACCCATGCAACGGAGTTTCGTCTGCGCAGCCGCCGCAAGGAAGTTCACGAGGATATTCAGGCCCTGGATGAGAAGATCCGCACTGCTCTTGCCGCCAAGCGTGATGATCTCGCCAAGGCCGGAATTTCGCGCCAGATTGATCTGGAATCGCAGATGACCGCCATCGACAAGGCTCTGGCCGATGTGGAGGTGAACATCGAAGAAGGCCAAAAGGCGCTTCAGGCGGTGCTGGCTACGCGCCGCGAGGCGCAAACGCGGCTGGAAGAGTGCAAGCGCAGCGAGATGGCCGCAGCATCACCGGCTGCATCAAAGCCACATGCGGCGGCCCATGCCGGGCCACAGGCCGATGCGCAGCATGCCTTTGCCACGGTATCGCGCGTGACGGGTGTGCCGGGTGGCAATCCGGACGGCGCACTGGAGCTGGATGAGCTGGATCGTCTGCATCGGGAACGGGCCATTGAAACGCGGCTTGCGCGCCTCAAAGCGGATCAGTAATCTCTCATGACGCTGATGTTTGCCCCCGAATGTGCGCCATTCTCCATCGCGGCGGCGGTGTTGATTGGCCTGACGTGCATCGAAATCATCTCCATGCTGCTGGGCTTTTCCCTCAGCGCCCATATCAGCAAGCCCGATATGGGCCATGATAGCGTTGCCGGGCCCTTGGCATGGCTGAACGTTGGCCGTGTGCCGATCCTGATCCTGTTGATGCTGGTGCTGGGCCTGTTTTCCGTCATCGGCTTTGCGCTTCAGGTGGTGGCAAACAAGATCTGGATGCCGCTGCCTGCCAGTGTTGCCGCCGTGTTGGCCATGGTTGCGGCCCTTCCGCTGATCCGGCTGTCCAGCCGGGTGGTGGCGCGTCTGGTGCCGCAGGATGAAACCTATGTGGTGGATGCCCATGATTTTATTGGCAGAACCGCAGAAGTCACCCTTGGTCCGCTGGATCAGGGGCTGCCCGGCCGTGTCAAGATCAAGGATATTCACGGCAATTGGCACCAGCTTCGCGCCCGCGCGGCGCATGACACGGCTTCGATCAGCGTTGGCAGCACCGTGCTGCTGGTTGATCGGGACCAAACCATATTTCTCGCCGTTCCTGCCCCTTCAGACCTTACTGTATCAGGCCACGATTGAGCGCTTATGCGCCTTCCACGGAGCTTTCCATGTCAGACTTATATGATCTTATTTTACCGGCTGCTGTTGTTCTCATTCTTATTGTGGGCATCGGCTTTGTTATTGCCACGCTTTATGTCCGCTCCAGCCGTGATGAGGCCTATGTGCGCACCGGCCTTGGCGGTCAGAAAGTGGTGCTGGATGGCGGCTCCGTCGTTCTGCCGATTTTTCATTCCATTGCGCGGGTCAATTTGAAAACCCTGCGGCTGGAAGTGCGCCGTGGTGAAGGCGATGCGCTGATCACCAAGGACCGTATGCGTGTGGATATTGGGGCCGAGTTTTACGTTCGCGTCAAGCCGGATGCCTCGTCCATTGCGCTGGCGGCCCAAACCCTTGGCAACCGCACCAATGATGGAGAGCAGTTGCGCCTGCTGATTGAGGCCAAGTTTGTCGATGGCCTTCGCTCTGTGGCGGCCACCATGAGTCTGGATGCGTTGCAGGAACAGCGCATGGATTTTGTCAAAGCCGTGCAGGAAGCGGTGGGTGCCGATCTGCAATCCAACGGTCTTGAGCTGGAATCCGTCTCGCTCACCCGGCTGGACCAAACGGACATCAAACATTTCAACGCCAACAATTTCTTCGATGCCCATGGTCTGGCCGCTCTGACGCGAGTGACGGAAGCGCGCAAAAAAGAGCGCAACGAAATTGTCCGCGACACGGAAGTGGCCATTGCGCAAAAAGATCTGGAAGCACGTCAGCAATCCTTGACCATTGAGCGCACCAAGCGCGAGGCGGAGCTGAGCCAGGAACGCGACATTGCCAACAAATCAGCCGCGACCCGCGCCGAAACCGCCCAGCAGGAACAGGCCGCCCAGCGTGCCGAGGAAGAAGCCCGCATTGCTTCGCAGCAGGCCATTGCCGAGCGCGAAGCGGCGGCGAAACAGGCGCGTGAAACCGCCAATATTGAAGCCATGAAGGCTGTGCAGCAGCGCGATACGGAAGCGCGCCGCGATCTGCAAATCATTGCGCAGGAAAGCGCCATCGCCGTTGCCAACAAGAGCCGCGAGGAATCCGAGGCCAAGACCAATGCGGAAACCGCCCGTGCGCTGGCCATTTCGGCAGAAGAAAAGGTGCAAACCGCAAAAGCGGTGGAAATTGCCGAGCGTGAAAAACAGATTGCCGTGATTGATGCGCGCAAGCGCGCGGAAACCGAGGCAACGGCGGTGACAGTGGCGGCTGATGCCGAGCGGCAAGCGGCCATCAATCAGGCGGACGCGATCAAGACGCTGGCCACCGCCGAGGCCGATGCGGCCATTATCAAGGCAAAGGGTATTCTCGAAACCGGCAAGGCGCAGGCCGAGAGCGAGGCGCTGCTCAACGATGCCCGCAACAAGCTCAGCCCCGCCATCATTGAATTCGAGATCACCAAGGAGCGTATCCGTATTATCCCGACAGCACTGGCCGAAGCGGTCAAACCCATCGAAAAAATCTCGGACATCAAGATTCTCGATACCGGCGGCATGCTGGGCCGCGGCGGCAATGGCGGCAGTGGTGGCACAGGCGGCATTGGTCTGGGCGACGGGCTGGCTGGCCAGCTTCTCTCCTATCAGGCCAACAAGCCCATTCTGGACCGCATTTTGCAAGAAGCAGGCTTTGATGGCGACAACGACGCCATCACATCGCTGCTGTCCGGCCTTGAACGCAAACCCGCTCCGGCCCCCAAGCCGAGCGCCAAACCAGTCGCGCCAGAGCTGAAACCAAATGAGCTGAAGTCAACTGAGCCTAAACCAAAACAGCCCTGATCTTCTGGCGTTTGGGCCGCAGAGTCTAAGGCATAAACGTTTTGCCGGGGGTAAGTCAGACGGCAAGACGCTTGTATCCTGAAGCGGGATGGAACCACAGTCCACGACGCGAACGTTTTTCTGTGTGGCTCACCCCCCTCTGGCTTGCCAGCCATCTCCCCCTTAAAGCGGGGGAGATCGATATGCGGACATCACGCAAACCACCCAAACCTTGTCGTTTCGACCTCTTCCGGGGTCAAATGACGCGCCTGTTGCCAATCTTGCTCATCTCCCCCCTTGAGGGGGAGATGCCCGGCAGGGCAGAGGGGGGTAAGCGACAGATGAAAACGATAGTGTCGTGTACTCTGGTTTCCGTGAAACAGTGAAACGCGATAGCGTCGTGTGCTGTGGGGATGGATCACAGAAAAGCCCGCCAAGTTTTCACTTGGCGGGCTTTTTTATGGGATGAGCTGATGCCGTATTTTACGGTGTTACACTGATGTTTTATACCAAGAGGCATTGAAAATGACTCTTGGTATTGCTTTTGCAAATATCTCAATGGGCGCTGCTGGCGGGCGTGGCTGGGGTTGCCGCGTCTTCAGCGTTTTCATCGGTTTCTGGTGTGTAGGCCTTGGCAATCAGCACATAGGCGGCTGGCACCACGAACAGCGTGAACAGCGTGCCGATGGCCAGACCCGTGGCAATCACCAGACCCATGTTGAAGCGCGATGCAGCGCCAGCACCGGCTGCGGTGATCAGCGGAATCACGCCCAGCACCATGGCGGCGGTGGTCATCAGAATAGGACGCAGCCGGATTTCTGCTGCTTCCACAATGGCCTGCCGCTTGGATTTGCCCGCGTTGCGGTGTTCATTGGCCACTTCCACCATCAGAATGCCGTGCTTGCTGACCAGTCCCATCAGCGTCACCAGACCCACCTGTGTGTAGATGTTGATGCTGGCTCCACCAAGGCCAAGGCTGATGAAGATCAAGGCCCCGGCCAGTGACATCGGCACCGACACTAGAATGACGATGGGGTCACGGAAGCTGTTGAACAGCGCCGCCAGCGACAGGAAGATGATGATCAGCGCGAATGCAAAGGTGGTGACAAAGCCGCCGGATTCCTGCTGAATCTGCCGCGACAGACCGCCGTAATCCACCGTATAGCCGGGTGGCAGGGTGTCTGCTGCCACTTGCTTCAGGGTTTGCAGGGCATCGCCCATGGCCACGCC
>CAJYRE010000128.1 GCA_913776675.1 Rhizobiaceae bacterium | reverse complement strand
CCGGCAACCGCTATGATATTTTTGGGCACGGTGGGGCAAAGGCCGAGGCCGAGGCCATTGGTGTGCCCTTTTTAGGCGAGGTGCCGCTGACCATCTCCATCCGCGAAAAATCCGATGCTGGTACGCCGATTGTCGTGGCAGAGCCGGATTCGGTGCAAAGTCAGGTGTATCGGGATATTGCAGCCAAGGCATGGCAGCAGGCACAACGCCATCTGGCCCGCAAGGCACCCAGCATCACCTTTGAATAAGGAAGAGAGCCGTCGTTGCAGCCTGAACTGCAACGACGGTGCCGTCACGAGTTGTAGGGGGCATGCGGGCACAAAGACACTGCTGTCCATTTGCAGAGTCTGTCATGTTCAGATTGAACCAGACAGATTCTCAATGCCTTATTTTCGTTTGCCTGATCAGAAAAAGCGGATTCCACTTTTCCCTGACAAACGTGAATGGCTTTGGCTGCGTGTCATGCAGCAATATTGTCGATTCACGCTGTGGCTGCATTGACATACGTCAAATTAGAAGGGCTGCACTTGCAATTTTTCCTCAGAACTTGAATTTCGAGTGATTTTGTATCATATCCAGTCATCGCACATGACAGCGCCGTGCGTTTTATCAAACGCACAAAGGATGCTGTAACACTTTTAATCTGCTGCATATTCCTCAAAAAGGAAGTCTGCCGTAGATGCGCAACTGCGGGCCCCTCTGGCGAGAAAATTTCGGCTTTCTCGTGATGTCGGAGTTGTTTTGATGGACAACGCCGTGAGAGTTCAAACGCTATGACACTCGTTTTTGCTGATTTTCTGGGTCAGCCACTGTGGATGTGGCTGGGTTTTTTGCTGTTTGTGCTGGTTCTCCTGCTGATTGATCTCGGGCTTCTGAGCAAGAAGACGCCGCATATTGATGTGGCCCACAGCATGAAACTTTCTGCATTTTATATTGCCATGGGCGTTGCTTTCGCAGGGTTCATCTGGTGGCGTATCGGTCCGGATGAGGCGGTTTTGTATTTGACCGGCTACGTGGTGGAGGAAAGCCTCTCCCTGGATAATATCTTTGTTATTGCCTTGATTTTTAGCTATTTTCAGATTCCGCAACGGCTTCAGCATCGCGCTTTGGTCTATGGCATTATTGGCGTTGTGCTGTTGCGCGGCATCATGGTGGCTGCGGGCACGGCCATGGTCGAAAATTTCCATTGGGTGCTGTATGTCTTTGCCGCCTTTCTCGTCTACACAGGCATCAAGATGCTTTTGTCGGCCGAGGAAGAATATGATGTGTCTTCCAACCCGATATTGACCTTTTTGCACAAGCGCTTGCCGATCACCGAAGAGCTGCATGGCGAAAAGTTTTTTGTGCGACTGCCGGCTGCAGGCGATGAGGTGGCCAAGCCCAAGCTGTTTGCCACGCCGCTGTTTCTTGCGCTGGTGATGGTGGAACTGGCCGATGTGATTTTTGCCGTTGACAGCGTGCCAGCGATCTTTTCCATTACAACCGATCCTTATATTGTTTTCACTTCGAATATTTCAGCCATTCTGGGCTTGCGCGCCCTCTATTTTGCGCTCTCTGCCATGTTGGAGCGCTTTGTTTTGTTGAAATACGCGCTCTCCGCTGTGCTGATTTTTATTGGCGGCAAGATTCTGGCTGGCGATATGCTTGGGTTGATCCACATTCCGCCGCTGGTGTCTTTGCTAATTACCCTTGCTATCTTGTCGGCAGGTGTTATTGGTTCGCTGCTGAAGACCAGTGCGCTGCACACGAAAAAGTAATGCAATTTGCATGTTCTTAATCGGTTAAACGTCTTCTGCTACACAAGGACTGCTGTCCATTTGTTGAATCGGAGTCGATTGAAGAAATGGACGGTCGAGGTTGTGACAGAGTGATGCAGGTGTTGTGGTGGTCATTGGACGAAGGTGTGACGCTTGAGTAAAGCTTCCGGGTGTAACGGGTCAGCAAAAATTGCTGCCTCCGGCGATGCGCCAGTGCGCCTTGCACACAATATCATGCCGCAAAATCGAGCAGGCTTCCATTACAGGGAATGTCAGGCCGGTTTTCTGTGTTTCAAAAACTTTGCTGTCTCCATCAAACGTCAACACAGTTATCACCGTAATCATGGCGTTTGCATGACGCGGCTGACGATCATCATCGGGCGCATGGCTGGCTGTGTTAAGAAGGCAATGCACAAGGCATCGGCGAAAACTCGGGGAATGTCCCTTCTTTTTACGCTGGTGCAGTCTATGTATCCTCTTCATCGTTATGCGTCTTGTCTGGAACGGTCAGGAGCCAAAGCGCGCCATAGTGGGGATGTGTGGGGCATGTCTGAATTGAATGATCACTCTGGTTGCCGCCCTGCTTTGCTGCTCAAAGTGGCGACCACTTGTTTTCCCTTCCTGTTTTTAGTTGGAGAGGCTGGCTCCCGGAGCCTGTAAGGATTGATGTCTCAGGATACATCTCATACGCCGAGTGGAAAAAATGGCCTACGCAGCCTGATCTTGCCTGCCATTGGTTCGGTTGGCGTGGTCTATGGCGATATTGGCACAAGTCCGCTCTATGCCTTCCGTGAGGCGCTAAAGCCCATTTCCTATGACGGGATCACCCGTTTTGAGGTGATTGGGCTGACGTCTCTGATCGTCTGGACGCTGACAATCATCGTCACTCTCAAATACGTGCTGTTTTTGTTGCGCGCCGATAATGATGGTGAAGGCGGCACTCTGTCGCTGCTGGCCTTGCTGAGCAAGACAGCCGGACGCCGCACCATTGTGCTGATGGTGTTGGGGCTGGTGGGGGCGGCGCTGTTTCTGGGCGATGCCATGATTACGCCGGCGCTGTCCGTGTTGTCCGCGGTGGAAGGCATGAAGCTCGTGGCCCCGCAGGCCAGCCCGTTTGTGGTGCCCATCTCGGTGATCATCCTCATCATCCTGTTTGCCATGCAATCACGCGGAACCGGGGCTGTGGCCAACCTGTTTGGTCCCATCACCGTTGTGTGGTTTTTGGTGATGGCGGCCGGTGGTCTGATTCATATCTTTGATGATCCGGCCATTTTCTGGGCCTTCAACCCGATTAACGCGGTCACATTCCTGTTTCAGGAAAAGTTTCTGGGCTTTGTCGTG
>CAJYRE010000127.1 GCA_913776675.1 Rhizobiaceae bacterium | reverse complement strand
GAGGACAGCGGTTCGCCTGAGGATCGTTCACCAGGGTTTGTGAGGGTGCCCGGATGTCACTTATTGCTCGCCGTTACCTCATCAATCGCATCGCTCTTGGCCTGTCTCTGGTGTCGGCCGTGATTGGTCTGGGCTTTCTGGCTTCGATTCTGTGGACCTTGCTCAGTCAGGGTCTAGGCGCGATTGGACTGGACATTTTTACCAAGATGACACCGCCGCCCGGCTCCACGGGTGGTTTGGCCAATGCCATTTATGGCTCCTTTGTCATGACCCTGATTGCCACCGTGATCGCCACGCCAGTGGGCATTCTGGCCGGAACCTATCTGGCCGAATATGGGCGCGGATCAAAAATTGCGCAGGTGGCCATTTTCATCAATGACATCCTGTTGGCGGCCCCGTCGATTATTGTCGGCCTGTTCATCTATGCCCTTCTGGTGGTGCCGTTCAAACATTTCTCGGGCTATTCCGGCGCGATTGCGCTGGCGGTTATTGCCATTCCCGTTATCAATCGCACCACGCAGGATATGCTGGCGCTGGTGCCCGATGCCATGCGCGAAGCGGCAGCCGCCCTTGGCGCGCCACGCTGGAAGGTGATGACAGCAGTGATTTGGCGCAGTGCCCGCAGCGGCATTCTCACTGGCGTTTTGCTGGCGGTGGCGCGGATCAGCGGTGAAACCGCTCCCTTGCTGTTTACGGCGCTCAACAACCAATACTGGACTGCCGATCTCAGCCAGCCGATTGCCAATTTGCCAGTGGTGATCTTCCAGTTTGCCATGAGCCCTTACGATGACTGGCAGCGCCTTGCCTGGGGTGGCGCACTGATCATCACCGTGACGATTCTGGTGCTTAATATTGTTGCTCGGAGCCTGGCGTCCGGATCACTGTTTTCGAAGGAGAAATAACATGAGCACATACAGTGCAGGGATCAGCAAGGGTTCAACGAAATCTCCTTCGGAGCCCTTCAATCCTTCCGATATTGGGCGTTCCGTGAAGCTTGAGGCCAAAAGCGTTTCGTTTTACTACAAGCCCGGTCATCAGGTACTCAAGAGCGTGAACCTGCCGCTGCGTGATAAGACGGTCACGGCTTTCATTGGTCCGTCGGGCTGTGGAAAGTCCACGCTGCTGCGGGTGTTTAACCGCATGTATGATCTCTATCCAGGCCAGAAGGCCACGGGCGAAGTGCTGCTGGATGGCCGTGACATTCTCAAGCCCTCCGAGGATTTGAACCGTTTGCGCTCCAGAATTGGCATGGTGTTCCAAAAGCCCACGCCGTTTCCCATGACGATTTATGAAAACATCGCCTTTGGTATTCGTCTTTCCGAGAAGATTTCCAAGTCCGAGATGAATGACCGGGTGGAATCAGCCTTGCAGGAGGCGGCACTGTGGAGCGAGGTGAAGGACAAGCTGCATCAGAGCGGTCTTGGCCTGTCGGGTGGTCAGCAGCAGCGTCTGTGCATTGCGCGGGCGATTGCCGTCAAGCCATCGGTGTTGCTGCTGGATGAGCCCACCTCGGCGCTGGACCCGATTTCAACCAGCAAGCTGGAAGAATTGGTGGAAACCTTGCGAGCGCATTATTGCATTGCCATCGTCACCCACAATCTGCATCAGGCGGCGCGTATTTCACAATATACGGCCTTTATGTATCTGGGCGAGATGGTGGAGTTTGACACCACCGAGAAAATCTTCAGCGCGCCGAAAGAGCAAAAAACCAGTGATTATGTCACCGGCCGGTTTGGCTGATCGACACAACCCTGATGACATCCACTGTGATCAGCAGATGGTTGTGAAAAGGCCAGCCTCGCGTCTGTTCGGGAGGCTGGACAAGCGGGCCGCGCTGGCCCATACCTGCCGATCAAAAGCGATGCTTTGGATGGACGGGAGTGTGCATATGAGCCGGAAGGATGTTGTGGCAGGGCCGCGCAACGAGGAGGGAATTGCTGCTGTTGTGGCGCTTTTAAAGGCGCAGTTTGGCGAAAAATTCCAGACAGGCCAATCCTTTCGTGAGCAACATGCCCACACCACAACCTATATTCCCTCACAATTGCCAGATGGTGTTGTTTTCGTAGACAGCAGCGAGGATGTACAGGCCGTGGTGCGGCTCTGTGCGGCCCATAAGGTGCCCATGGTGGCTTTTGGGGTTGGCTCATCGCTGGAAGGTCAGGTCAATGCTGCCTATGGCGGTATTTCCATTGATTTCAGCCGCATGGACAAGGTGCTGGAGGTCAATGCCGAAGATCTGGATTGCACGGTGCAGCCGGGTGTCACCCGCGAGGCGCTCAATACCTATCTGCGTGATACCGGCCTGTTTTTTCCGATTGATCCCGGTGCCAATGCCTCGCTGGGTGGTATGGCGTCCACCCGAGCCTCTGGCACCAATGCCGTGCGCTATGGCACTATGAAGGATAATGTGCTGGCCTTGACGGTGGTGACTGCCAATGGCGAGGAAATCCGCACCGCGCACCGGGCGCGCAAATCGTCGGCTGGTTATGATCTGACCCGGCTTTTTGTCGGCTCTGAGGGCACGCTTGGTATCATCACCTCCATCACGCTGAAACTTCAGGGCATTCCGGAAAGCATTGGCGGCGGCATTTGCACCTTTCCCGATGTCAGATCGGCCTGTGATGCGGTGATCATGACCATTCAGATGGGCATTCCGGTGGCGCGGATTGAACTGCTGGATGACATGCAGGTGCGGGCTTGCAATGCCTATTCCAACCTTAGCCTGCCGGAAAAGCCCACGCTGTTTCTGGAGTTTCATGGTAATGAGCAGACAGTTGCCCTGCAAACCGCACAGTTCTCGGACATTGCCACGGAATATGGTGCCGATGGCATCCGCTTTACCTCTGATCCACAGGAGCGCAATCAGCTTTGGAAGGCTCGCCATAATGCCTATTGGGCGGGACGGGCGCTGGCCCCGCAGCTCAATGGCCTGTCCACCGATGTCTGTGTACCAATCTCGCGTCTGGCGGATTGCGTGGAGGCAACGCAAGCCGATATTGCCGCAACGGGCCTGCTGGCTCCGATCGTTGGACATGTCGGCGATGGCAATTTTCATGTGTTGATTCTGTTTGATGACAAGAATGATGCGGATGTGGCCAAGGTTGAGGCCTTTCTGGAACGGCTTAATGCGCGCGCGCTGTCCATGGATGGCACCTGCACGGGCGAGCATGGCGTGGGGCAGGGCAAGATGAGCTATCTGGATGCCGAATTGGGCGGTGCGATTGATCTGATGCGGCACATCAAGCGCGGACTTGATCCAGATAATCTGTTCAATCCCGGCAAGATTTTCCGTCTTTGACGTTTCAAACGGCGATCATTCTGTGATCTTGCCGTGGAATGGCGTAATAACGCTTTGATCCTGCGTGATTTCAGGTGAAAAGGGTGCTGCATGTTGTGCGGGTTTGATACACTGTCTTTTACTCCGCACAAGGATGTCAGGCGCAAAGATACGCTGGAGTTGGTTGAAGGTGCTCAGTAGGCTTTTTATTGCCCTTGGCGGGTTGGTGGTGGTGGCGCTGTTTGCAGCGCTTCTTGCTCCCTTCTTCGTGAACTGGACCGATTTTCGGCATGAGTTCGAAGATCAGGCCAGTCGTATTCTAGGCAAGAAAGTTGTGGTGCATGGCAGTCTGGAAGCGCGCCTTCTGCCATTTCCCTCTGTGACCATGAATGATGTCACGGTTGGTCCCGGCGAGGACGGCAAGACGCTTGCCCATGTGGCACGCTTTTCCATGGATGTTGAACTGGCTCCTTTTCTCTCGGGTGAAACGCGGATTTTTGCCATGCGGGTGGAGCAGCCCGATGTGCGGCTGCGGATTTTGCCGGATGGATCGCTGGATTGGTTGCTGGGCAGTCGTCCCAGTTTGCCAACTCGTCAGGTGGTGCTGGAAAATGTCCGCATTACCAACGGCAGTGTGCGCATTCTGGATGAGCAGACGGGCCGGACCCGGCTGGTGCAGAATCTGGATGCCGATGTGAAAGCGGGTTCGCTGGCCGGTCCGTGGACCGTGTCCGGGCGTGGTGCGCTGGATGGTCAGGCCGGGCATTTTTCTCTCTCGACCCTCCAGCCGGAGGCGGGCCGTCAGGCCATTCCCGTGAAGCTGCGCCTGTCCCCGGAAATGACGCCGGTGGATCTGGATCTGTCTGGTGATCTGGATATGGCAGATCGGCATCCCACGCTGAAGGGCACATTTTTGGCCGTGGTGCGCGGCCTGCCAGTCAGTGGTGAGGCGAGCAAGAAAAGCCGCAATGAGCAGCCGCCGCCAGCGCCGCGTGTGCGCGGTCATTTCGAGCTGGCCAATGACCATGTTCGCGTACCGGATTATCGTCTGGAAATCGGTGCCACGGATCAGCCATATATAATTACCGGCGAAGCCACGCTGGACAATGGCAAGTCGCCGCAGTTTTTGCTGACGGCAGAGGGACAGCAGATTGATGTGGATCGGCTGGCGGTCCCGCCAACGCAGGGTAAGACCGGGCGGCAGTTGGAAAGCTCGGCCCGTCAACGCATCCGGGCGCTGATTGCGCTGGCAGACCAGATTCCCATTCCGAATGTGCCGGGACGAGCCAGCCTGAAACTGCCCGCCATTGTGGCCGGTGATACAGTTCTGCGTGACATCACGCTGGATCTGCGCCCCGATGGCACGGGATGGCAGGTGGAGAAAGCTGTGGCAACCCTGCCGGGGCGCACGCAGGTGGAAGCCTCCGGCAAGCTTCGCTTACAGGGAGCCGCGTCGTTTGCCGGCTCGTTGCTGGTGGCATCCAATCAGCCGTCTGGGCTGGCAACCTGGCTTTCCGGCACGGTTGATCCTGCCATTCGTAAATTGCGCACAGTGGGGTTTTCGGCCAATGTCAATCTGACGGCAGGATTGCAGCAGTTTGAAGCTCTTGAACTGGCCATTGGCGGTGCCACCCTGCATGGGCGGCTGGAGCGGCAATCGGCTGAGAATGCGAATGATAGCCTGTCGTTTGATGTGTCCGGGGATGCTTTTGATTATGATGCCGTCAAGGCTTTGGGGTCGCTGGTGTCAGGCGATACCAGCGCCGATGGCATTTTGAATCAGCAAATTGCTGGCAAAATCAAGGTGGCCGCTTTTTCTGCTCTCGGGGTGACGGCGCAGGATGTGGATGGCGTTTTCACCTATAAGGACGGTGGCTTCTCGCTTCGCAAGCTCGATATTGGCAATCTGGCTGGGGCGAGCATCAAGGCCACTGGCGATGCCTCTGGCTCTTTGGCGGATTACAGTGGTAAAGCGCAAGTGATTGTCAATGCAGCCCATGCGGCAGATTTTCTGGCCATGGTGCAGCAGCAAGCGCCAGTGCATCCGCTGCTGAAGCGTCTGGTGGACAGCGCCTCATGGTATGACAATACCAGTCTTGTGCTGGATGCCCGCTTTGGTGATGCGCAATATGGCGGCTTGCAGGTGGATGTGCGCGGCACGAGCAACGGCACGGCCTTTAATGCCGCTTTCCGGCAAAACAGCCTGTTTGATGCTTTGGATGATGCGCAGAAAACCTTGTCCCTGCGCGCGGAAAACGCCTCTTCGGTCACGCTTTTCGGACAGCTTGGTTTCGATCCGCTGCCGGTTCCCGTGGAGGGTAAAGCCGATCTCAACCTTGAATTGTCGCAAAAAGGCGATGCACCCGCCGATGCAAAACTGGACCTGACAAGCGGGGGAACCCATCTGACGGGCAGCGGCAACGTTGATTTGGACACGGCTGTTTTCCTGGAAGGCAAAGGCAATATGACGCTGACCAGCGACGACATTGCCCCCTTGCTGATGATGAATGCCGTCAGCCTGCCGGGACTGGCCAACGGCTTGCCGGTCACGCTTTCAGGAGCGGTTGAGTATAAGGGCACCCAAATCACGCTGCGTGATTTGAAGGGGCAGGTGGGCGGCAATGCGCTCTCTGGCCTGCTGGCTTTTGAATCTATGAGCAATTTCGTGAGTGTTTCTGGTGATTTGAAACTCGCGTATGCGGATCTTGAATGGCTTGGCGCGAGTGTTATAGGCTCGTTGGAAGACCCCGTTCATGGTGGCTTGTCGCAGGAAAAACTGTCTGCACCGATCTGGGGACAGACGAAGCTGGATATTGGTCTTGCAGCCGATGCATTGGGGGCGGCCCCTCTGCCGCAGGCCCGCAATCTTACGGCCAGATTGAAGGTTAATGATGACGGGCTGGCGCTCAACAATATTCAAGCGAACTGGCTGGACGGCCAGCTTGAGGGGCGGCTTTCGCTGTCCAACAATCAAGGCACTGGGTTCTTGCGCAGTCAATTGGCCCTGAAAGAAAGCTCTCTGAATTCCATCTGGTCTAACAACGGGTTGGAAGGGAAGGCGGATGTGGACTTTACCGCCGAGAGCAGCGGTGCCAATGCCCGTGATTTGCTGACCTCGGTCAATGGCTCTGGCCGCATTTCCGTGTCCGGGCTGGTGTTGCCAAAGCTGGATACCACAAGTCTGCCTGCGTTGAATGCTGCCTTTGCCTCGGTCAAGGGGGAGGTAACGGCAGCACAGGTGCGTGATACGTTATCGCCTCTGCTGGCCCGTGCGTCAGCGCGGCTTGGACAAATTGCAGCGCCTTTTACCCTGACGGATGGCAAACTGCGTGTTCAGAGTGTGCAGATGCAGACACCTTCGGCGCATCTGGATACGGAAGCGGCGCTTGATGTGGCAAGCACCAAACTGGACGGAGCCTTGACGGTGGCCTTCGATGCCGGAGATGCTGCGGTTTCCGGTGCTTCTCCAACTGTGCGATTGTTGGTGCAAGGGCCTGTTGCCGCTCCGGTGGTGACATTGGATACCAGCGACATGGCCAGCTATCTCTCCCTGCAAGCCTTTGAGCGTGAGCGTCGGCGGGTTGAAACACTGCAAGCCAACGTGCTGGAAAAACAACGCTTGAGACGCGAAGTTGCCTATTATGCAGCGCTTGCCGCAGCCCGACAGGCGGCCAAAGACAAAGCCGAACTGGAGCGCAAGGCAGCCGAAGCGATTGCATCGGCCCCCGATCGCGGCCAGACCAAGCCGTCGTCAAATGCCGGAGGCGACACCATTGACAATATTATCAAACTGGAAGGCTTGCCGGGTGTGCATTAAGCATTTCCAGCAAAAGTGTGTAGCGGTTTTGCGTTCGGAAATGCGTTAAAGAAAGCCATTTCCAGCAAAACTCGAAAAATAAACAACCGTTACGCCTGCGCGATCTGGTGTTTAAGCTGTTGGAGAACGTATAAGCGAAGCGCGGATGACAGATTGCAATCGGCTTGGCGATGTTCGTCAATCTCGGCAATCAGGGCGGCGATGGCCATTTGCCGTTTTTCTGCAATCTCTTTGATTTCCTGCCAGAATGCATCCTCAAGTGAGAAGCTGGTGCGATGGCCGCGCAAGGCAATGGAATGTTTTCGGATCATCGGGTGTTCGTGAGACGTCCTGCTGACAATGCGGTTTGAACGCTTGTCTTAAAATCAACCGCTTGGCATCAGGCTTTTGTGTCATCCGTGTCGTTCTGGCTGGAACGCTCAAGGCGCGATTGATCATGCGCCTTTTTTGCCTTTTCATTCAAGGCGGCGGTCAGGTTTTTTTCAGCCTTGGTGCGCCCGAAGGTCAGGCGATTTTGCTCCGCCGTCTTTTCTTTCTCCTGGCGCGCCTTGGCTTTTTTGAACTGACGAAGATTAACGACGTCACCTGACATGATGAAATGCCCTATTGTTTCTTGCGGAAGGCATCCAGCGACACAACAGAACCTTCCTTCTTTTCGCCTTCCGGTTTGTCAGCGGCAGATTCGGTTTTTTCTGCTGCGCCAACCGGATAAGCGGTGATTTCCGCCGACATATCCTGTTCGTCAGCCAGAGGCACATCGAATTCCAGCTCGAAATTCACCGATGGATCGTAGAAGCCGCGAATCGCATTGAAAGGGATCACCAGCTTTTCCGGCGTATCGGAGAAAGAAAGCCCGACTTCAAACTGGCTTTCGGTGACCTTGAGGTCCCAGAACTGGTGCTGCACCACAATGGTCATCTGCTCGGCATATTTTGCTTTCAATGCCTGAGAGATGCGCACACCGGGCGCTCCGGTAAGAAAGGTGATGAAAAAGTGATGATCACCCGGCAGTCTGCCCGTTGCAGCCACTTCTGTCAGCACCTTGCGGATCACGCCGCGCAATGCATCTTGAGCCAGAATATCGTAACGGATGTGGTCCTGCCCCATATGGTCCTGTCTTTCTTCTGCGTCCGGTCATGGCACATCAACAAGATGCGCGTGTCTTTTGTTTATAAGCCAAGCTTGCGTTTGGCGCAAAGCCCGAATCTCGACCTTTGTCATATCACTATACATCAATTTTGAAGGGAAGAACCAGACCGGAATAAGGCGTGGCAGAGATTGAGGCGGTATATTTTGAAGGGGAGTGTAGGTGAAGGTTTCTGTTGCCAGGTACCTTCGAACCCCGCCATACGGGGCTAACCGTATGGGCTTAAGTTTGGGTTTCCGGAACCGCCATTAGGCAGCTACAGCATAACCCTGAGCATTGTTGTCATTTGCAACTACTCTTTTGACCCGATAACGGCGGTATCATGCCGAGCAAAAGTTCGATCTTTACGCCCTTGTCGATCCTGTTTCGCCCCCATCAAAAGCCGGTCATCAAGACTTTCCAGTTTTCACTGGAGCAGTTCCAGCCTGACCGGTTTTTGGTGGAGGCGCCGGGTACCGCCCCCGGGTCCAATAGGTTTATTACACCGACAGTTTATTGCCATAGCCGATGTCAAGCACCGGCACGGCTGATATAGGTGTTTTAAAGGCCAATGAAAAGAGTTTCCTGCGCTGTTTTGATAATTCTGTTTTATCCGGGCCGCAGAATCAGACAAAACCCTTGAAAACCCGAGGTTCTGTCTGTTGATGCTTTGCGTCAACGCATTTCCCGGTTAACAGCATGCCCATGATCCGGTGCCGATTTCGAGCCGCCGACGTTGAACAGAGGTGCGATCCCATGAAGCAATATCATGATCTTTTGCAACACGTGATGACCAAGGGCAGCGACCGGGGCGATCGCACCGGCACGGGCACCCGTTCGGTTTTCGGCTATCAGATGCGGTTTGATCTCAGCGAGGGGTTTCCCGTTCTGACCACCAAGAAGCTGCATTTACGCTCAATCATTCATGAGCTTCTGTGGTTTTTGCGCGGTGACACCAATATTGCCTATCTCAAGGACAATGGCGTGAGCATCTGGGATGAGTGGGCCGACGAGAACGGTGATCTTGGCCCGGTTTATGGCGCGCAATGGCGCTCCTGGCCCGCTCCCGATGGCGGTCATATCGATCAGATTGCTAATCTGGTGGAGGGCATCAAGAAAAACCCCAATTCACGCCGCCACATCGTCTCGGCCTGGAATCCGGCGGAGGTGGATCATATGGCACTGCCGCCGTGCCACTGCATGTTTCAGTTCTATGTGGCCGATGGCAAGTTGTCCTGCCAGCTTTACCAGCGCTCTGCCGATATTTTTCTGGGCGTGCCATTCAACATTGCTTCCTATGCGCTGCTGACCATGATGGTGGCGCAGGTCACAGAGCTTCAGCCCGGTGATTTTGTTCATACGCTGGGGGATGCACATCTCTATGCAAACCATTTTGAACAGGCGCAGTTGCAGCTCACACGTCAGCCAAAAGCCTTGCCGGTGATGCGAATCAATCCGGCGGTCAAAGACATTTTCGGCTTTACTTATGAGGACTTTACCCTCGAAGGGTATGAGGCGGACCCCAGTATCAAGGCACCCATTGCTGTATAACCAGCCTGTTCACGTCAAGTTTACGAGATTTTGGGTGACAATCTGTCACAGGCGTGGTGTGGGTTGTCGCACAACCTGTTTGGGCATGTGTTTTTCAAAAGCATGATGCCCGCTGATAGGTGATTTGTTTTATTGCGAAATTCCAGCGGAAACCGTTGGGACTTTTCGTGAATTTTGTTAGGAGAGGTAATATGTTGTTTAAGCGTTTGGCACCGTGGTCGCCGATCATTCTCAGCGTTCTGCGTATCATGGCCGGTTTGCTGTTTCTTGAGCATGGCATGGGCAAACTGATTGGCTGGCCTGCATCTGACATGCATCCTGCCGCCATGTCGCTGCCATGGATTGCCGGTTCACCGTGGTTGTTCATCGGGAAGAAGTCCATCTTGGCATGCACCAGGAAATACGCAAATGCGCACATGCCAGATGCAATAAAGGCAGCCGGACGGGTGAACAGGCCAATGGTAATCAACAGACCGCCCACCAGTTCGATGCAACCGGCAATCCATGGCAGC
>CAJYRE010000126.1 GCA_913776675.1 Rhizobiaceae bacterium | reverse complement strand
GCTTACATGGCAATGCCGCCCTTTGCGGGGCGTGTTCCTGTGGCATGGGGTGACGATGTGACCGACGAGTCCCTGTTTGCCGCCGCCAACAGGCTGGGTGGCGTATCGATCCGCGTTGGCGCACCGGCCCCCACAGAAGCAATACACAGGATGAATAGCCCGCACGTGGTGCGCGATATGCTGGCCACACTGGTGCAAGGCAAGCCCGATGATGAACAAGGAAGATTCAGATGAGCCGACTGATTGTTGTTTCCAACCGCGTTCCCGTGCCGGAAAAGGGTAAGGCAGCCCCCGCAGGCGGGCTTGCTGTGGCGCTTCAGGCGGCCTTGAGAGAGCGCGGTGGCATCTGGATGGGCTGGTCTGGCAAATCCAGCGGCGATGAGGAAACCTCACACCTCACCACCATTGTCGATGGCAAAATCACCTATGCGCTGACCGACCTGACCGACCGCGATGTCGAGGAATATTACCACGGGTTTGCCAATCGGGTTTTATGGCCCACCTTTCATTATCGCCTTGATCTTGCTGAATATGGCCGGCGTGAAATGACCGGCTATTTTCGCGTTAACCGCTTTTTTGCCCAACGCCTTGCACCGATGTTGGAGCCGGATGATGTAATCTGGGTGCAGGATTATCACCTGATTCCGCTGGCCAATGAGCTGCGGTTGATGGGGGTTAAAAACCGCATCGGCTTTTTCCTGCATATTCCGCTGCCGCCCGCCGATGTGCTGTTGGCCATGCCAGTTTATGACAAAATCATTGAAGGACTTGCGCAATACGATCTGGTGGGTTTTCAGACCGATTACGATCTGGCCAATTTTGTCGGCGCACTGGTGCGCGAAGGCTTTGGTGAAACGCTTCCGGGTGGCTACTTCAAATCCTACAATCGGATTTTCAGAACCGGGGCCTATCCGATCAGCATCGAAACCGATGTGTTTGCGGCTTACGCCAAGCGGGCGCTGAACAATGCCATGGTCAAGAAAGCCGCCACCAGCCTTGCCGGGCATGAACTGGTGATTGGTGTGGATCGGCTGGATTATTCCAAGGGCATCACCCAGCGACTAGATGCCTATGAGCGGTTTATCCTTGCCAATCCATCCTATCAGGGCAAGGTGTCCTATCTGCAAATCACCCCGAAATCCCGCTCGGAAGTGCCGGAATATGAGGCCATGCAGCGGGTGGTGGCCGAGCAGGCCGGACGGGTCAATGGCGAGCTGGGCACCGTGGACTGGGTGCCAATCCGCTATATGACCCGCTCTGTGGCCCGACCCGTGCTGGCCGGGCTTTATCGCATTGCCAAAGTGGGTCTTGTCACGCCAATGCGCGATGGCATGAATCTGGTGGCCAAAGAATATGTCGCCGCCCAAAACCCTGAGGATCCGGGTGTGCTGATCCTCTCACGCTTTGCCGGGGCGGCGCGTGAGCTGCACAGCGCGCTTCTGGTCAATCCTTACGACATTGAGGGCGTGGCAAACGCGATTGCCCGCGCCCTTTCCATGCCCTTGGACGAGCGGAAAGAACGCTGGCAAAAGATGATGGACCATTTGCAGGTCCACGATGTCACCGACTGGTGCAACAGCTTTATGGATGACCTCACCCACCTGCCAGAAACGGAAGATCACGCCGCTTTGGCGACGTGATACGTCAAACTGTTCACAAGGCTTCCCACCGCCTCGACGTCATGCTCGTCCTTGTGCCGAGCATCTAACCACGGCAATTTTTCAATCACGTCAATTGCTTATTCGGCGACAGCAGACCCTCGGGACAAGCCCGAGGGTGACGAAACGTCGAGCGAGAGGCTCGTCAATAACCTGAGCAATATCACGCCGCTTTGGCGACGTGATATTCCTTGATGGCAACCATTTTGATCGCCGGATAGCGCTCCGATTCGTAACGCAAGGAGAAAGCGTCCTGCGCCAGAAACACCGGATCGCCATCCAGATCGCGGCAAATGTCACCACGCCGGGCTGCCATGAATTTGTCCAGCTCGCCCGGCTGATCAGACGAAATCCAGCGGCAAACCGAAAAGCGCGACATTTCAAACGACACCGGCAGAGTATATTCCCCCGATAGGCGTTCTTTCAAAACATCTAGCTGCAAGGCTCCCACCACACCAACGATAGCTGGTGAGCCATCTTCTGGCGAAAACAGCTGCACCACGCCCTCTTCGGCCATCTGCTGAAGCGCTTCCTTCAGCTTCTTGGCCTTCATCGCATCTTCTAGGCGCACACGGCGCAGAATTTCCGGCGAGAAATTGGGAACGCCCTGAAACACCAGCGCTTCGCCTTCGGTCAGCGTATCGCCAATGCGCAAGGTGCCGTGGTTGGGAATGCCCACCACATCGCCCGCAAAGGCGGTGTCGGCCAATTGCCGTTGCGAGGCAAAGAAGAACTGCGGCGCAGTCAGGCCCATCAGCTTGCCGGTGCGGGCCAGCCGCGCCTTCATGCCGCGCTCGAGCTTGCCGGAGCAAATGCGGGCAAAGGCAATGCGGTCGCGGTGGTTGGGGTCCATATTGGCCTGAATCTTGAAGACAAAAGCAGTCATCTTCTCTTCAGCAGCGTGAACCTTGCGCACATCCGCCACCTGATCGCGCGGCGGCGGGGCAAATTCGCCCAAGGCATTGATCAGATCGCGCACACCAAAATTGCGCAGCGCCGAGCCAAAGAACACCGGGGTCAGATGGCCTTCCAGAAATGCCTGTTTGTCAAACGGACGGCAAGCTTCCTGCGCCAGTTCCAGCTCATCCACAAAGCTTTGGCGCTCGTTTTCAGGCAGGTTTTGAGCCACCGCCTGCGGACCATTCACAACCTCTGCATCCACCTGCTTGTCAGAACCACGGAAGCTGTTCTCAACCAGATTGTAGGAACCACAGAAGCTTTTGGAGCGGCCCACCGGCCAGGTGATGGGAGCCGTATCCAGCGCCAGCTTTTCTTCCACCTCATCGAGAATTTCAAAAATGTCCCGGCTTTCGCGGTCCATCTTGTTGACGAAGGTGATGATCGGAATATCCCGCATGCGGCAGACTTCGAACAGTTTCAGCGTCCGCGGCTCGATACCCTTGGCGGCATCGATGACCATCACGGCCGCATCCACAGCCGTCAGGGTGCGATAGGTATCATCGGCAAAGTCTTCGTGACCGGGAGTATCGAGAATATTGAAAACATTGCCTTCATATTCAAAGGTCATCACCGAGGTGACCACCGAGATGCCGCGCTCACGCTCGATCTTCATCCAGTCCGAGCGGGTCTGGATGCGATCTTTCTTGGCTTTGACTTCACCGGCCAACTGAATGGCACCGCCGAACAACAGCAGTTTTTCAGTCAGCGTGGTTTTCCCGGCGTCCGGGTGCGCAATAATAGCGAAGGTGCGGCGGCGGGAGACCGCCTCTGCGAGCGTTTCGACCATATGAGGAATTCCTGTTAACTGGCCGGTTATCTAGCGTTTTGGCGCTCAATATGCAATTGACATCCGCAAACAAAGGATAAGCCATGCACGACACCGCCTCCCCTCGCCTGCTCCTCAAGCGCCTTCCCCATGGTGATGGGCTGGATTTGCCCGCCTATGAAACCGCAGGCTCCGCTGGCATGGACCTGCGCGCCGCCGTGCTGGAAGCTGCCCCCCTGACCCTTGCGCCGGGACAACGCGCGCTGGTGCCAACCGGGCTGATCATGGAAATCCCCCAAGGGTTTGAAGCACAAATCCGCCCCCGCTCCGGCCTAGCCTTCAAAAACGGCATCACCTGCCTCAACACCCCCGGCACCATCGACAGCGATTATCGCGGCGAGGTGAAGGTGCTGCTGATCAATCTGGGTGAAGAGGATTTCACCATCACCCGTGGCATGCGCATTGCCCAAATGGTGATTGCGCCTGTGACGCAAATGGTGGTGGCTGAGGTGACGGAAACGTCGGACACATTGCGTGGCACCGGTGGGTTTGGCTCGACCGGCGTTTGAAGGAAGTGCGATGCTTGAAGGCCTGACATTTCGAAAAAACTACTTCGATGATCCGGCAAGTCTTCAGGGGCTGAGCAAACTTCTACAGGACATATTCGGAATCGATATTGGAATCCTTCAGCAACTTGGTGGTTTTGATCCGTCAAGCATGCCGTTTGGCTATTTTGATGATACCGGGCGGTGTGTTGCCAATTTTTCCGCCTTTTCGATGCCGATCATCATTGATGGTGAAGGGGTCAACGCCACTGGATATCAATCGGGTGCGGTAAGACCGGAATTTCGCGGCAAAGGGCTTTATCGGGAATTGATGCAAGAGGCTTTTTCATGGGCGGAAATGTCCGGCTCAGATACCGGCATGCTTCTCACCGACAAACCTTCAATCTATGAAAAATTCGGCTTCAAAACCTTGCCGCAATACAAATTTTGCGGTCCCATGCCCGATTTTAAATCAATCGGTGGACAATCTCGTCAGCTTGGCCTTACGCAGGCAGAGGATCTCGTAATCATCAAACGAGCCTTTGATACCAGACAGCCCGTTTCAAAACGTTTTTCTGTTGTACGTCAAAAGGAAATGTTTCTGTTTAATGCCAGCCTCGATCCATTGATCACGCTCAGCTACATACCGGATCTTCAGGCGGTGATCGCATGGAAAGTGAAGAAAGATAGTTGTTTTGTGCTGCTGGATATTGTTGCGCCAACGATCCCTGCCTTGAGAGATATCCTGTCAAACCTTAATCCACTCTGCGAGAATCTTGAAGTTCACTTCCCAACAGACCTGCTCGGATGGAAGGGCGATGCGGTGACCTATCAAAGCACCTGCTCACTGATGATATCCGGTCGATCAGAAGGCCGTCTTGCCGAAGCAGGTATGTTATCGCCACTCGCAGACTTTTAACGCTGCGCCTCGGTTGCCATCCGCACCGCGAGCGCCGCCAGCACCGTTGCCATCAGCCAGCGCTGCACCACCATCCACAGAGGGCGGCGGCCAAGGAAGGCGGCAATCGAGCCTGCCATCAGCGCAATCAGACCATTGCCGGTGAGACCGATGGCAATCTGGATCAACCCCAACGCAATAAATTGGCTCAGAACGCTGCCGCGCGCCGGATCAATAAATTGCGGCAGCAACGACAGATACAGCACTGCCACCTTTGGATTGAGCAGATTGGTGACCAGACCCATGATGAACAGCCGTTTCGGGCTGTCTTTTGGTAAATCCCGCACTTGAAACGGTGAGCGTCCGCCGGGCTTGATGGCTTGCCACGCCAGATAGGCAAGATAGGCGGCACCGGCCAGTTTGAGCGCGTCATAAGCATAAGGCACTGCCATCACCAGAACGGTGATGCCCAGAGCAGACGCCAGCATGTAAAATAAAAACCCCAGCGCCACACCGCCCAACGAAATCAGCCCGGCCATCGGCCCCTGACAGATCGAGCGCGACACCAGATAGATCATGTTTGGGCCGGGCGTGAGCACCATGCCAAGGCAGATCAGCGCAAAGGCAACAAGAGAGGCGGTGGAGGGCATGGGTGACTTTCATCCGTGATTTTGAGCCGCAGTAAACAGAGCCATCCAGCCTTCGCAATCGATATTGTGTCACCATTGCAAGTTTTAAGCGCTCGTATTAGCTTCGCCGCATTGAGAGGACGCCCCATGACCATCACCACCCTTCTTGCCTATGCAGGTGCGCTGTTTATTGCAGCCGCCATTCCCGGCCCCGGCATGACCGCCATTGTGGCCCGCGCGCTTGGCTCTGGTTTCAAACCGACATTCTTCATGGGGCTGGGGCTGATCCTGGGGGATTTGTGCTAT
>CAJYRE010000125.1 GCA_913776675.1 Rhizobiaceae bacterium | reverse complement strand
TCATCTTTTCTGGCAGTACGCCACACTTCTTCGGCAAGGGTCAATGCCGCACGGCCATCACCATCGGCCATACGGATCAGGCTTTCGCGGGCAGCCTCATCCAGTGGCAAGGGTTTGGTTTCCACCTCTTCCGCCCGATGCAACAGGGTTTTGATGCTGGCTTCATCATGGGGTTTGAAGGTCAGCACCCGCGCACGCGACAAAAGCGCCGCATTCAATTCAAATGACGGGTTCTCGGTGGTGGCCCCCACGAGAATCACCGTGCCGTCTTCCATGACGGGCAGGAAACTATCCTGCTGGCCGCGATTGAAGCGATGAATCTCATCGACAAACAACAACGTCTGACGGCCCGACATGCGGCGGGTGCGGGCACTTTCAAACACGCGCTTCAGATCGGCCACGCCGGAAAAAATCGCCGAAATCTGCTCGAATGCCAGATCGGCTTCGCCAGACAGCAGACGCGCCACTGTGGTTTTGCCGGTGCCGGGCGGCCCCCAGAAAATCATCGAGCCGAGCGAACCCGAGGCTATCATTCGGGCCAGAACACCATCTGGCCCGGTTAAATGGTCCTGCCCCGTGACCTCGGCCAGCGTTTTAGGCCGCAGCCGATCAGCCAACGGCCGCTTGGCCGCCATATCTTCATCCAGCTTCGGGGCAAACAGATCACTCATCGAAATATCTGCCGGATACGTTGGCCGTTACGCTCAATTTCCACCCGCCAGAACGCTGGCTCGGATGTCACAATCTTAGCCAGTTGCGCGGTGGAGCCAACCTCTGTGCCATTGATGGCAATGATAATATCATGCGGCAAGAAGCCAAGTCGCTGCGCAACGGATCCATCCGCAATCTGCATGATAACAACGCCTGATTTTTCGGTGGACATGCCAAGCTCATAGGCCAGCCGTGGCGAAAGGTTACCCACCTTTGCACCATCAAACGGCACATTCCCCTCAATCACCCGCTCATCACGCGGACGGGTTTCCGGCGCACTTCCCAACGTGAGGCGAACCTCTTTCTGCTTGCCATCCTCAATCACGGTCAGCTCAACGGATTTACCAAGCCCGGCGGTGGTCAGACGATAATTGAGCGCATCGGGATGCTCCACAGTCAGGCCGTTGACGGCGGTAATCACCTGCCCGGCCTTGATTCCGGCCTTCTCGGCTGGACCACCTTCAACCGTTTTGACCACCAGCGCACCCAGCACATTTTTCAGCCCCAGAGCATCGGCCACATCCGATGTCACCGGCTCAAAGGTTGCGCCAACGTAAGGTCGCTCAAAGGATTTATCGCCTTTGTCGGCGGCCGCCAGAAACACCTTGACCAGATTGGCCGGAATGGCAAAGCCAATGCCGTTGGAGCCGCCACCCTTGGAGAAAATCGCGGTATTGATGCCAATCAGCTCACCATTCATGTTCATCAAAGCCCCACCCGAATTGCCGGGGTTGATCGAGGCATCGGTCTGGATGAAAAATCCGAAATCGCCCTCTGTCACCTGATTGCGGGCAAGACCGGAGACGATGCCGCTGGTGACCGTCTGGCCCACACCAAACGGATTGCCAATGGCCAGTACCAGATCACCCACTTCGATCTTGTCCGAATCGGCAATTTTCAGGGTTGGCAACTCTTCCTTGGCATCGATTTTCAGCACGGCCAGATCCAGCCGCTCATCTTTCAACACCACTTTCACCGGATATTCCCGACCATCGGAGAGCGCCACTTTAATGTCATCGGCACCGTCAATAACGTGATTGTTCGTCACAACCGTGCCATTGGCCTCCACAATCACGCCAGACCCAAGCGAGGATTGCTTTTCGGTGCGATTGGGAAAACGCTGACCAAAGAACTGCTCAAAGAAGGGATCGCCCGCGAAAGGATTGGTGCGACGCTGCACGATGCGCTCGGCATAGACATTGACCACCGCGCCATGGGTCTTTTTAACCAGCGGCGCAAAGGACATCTGCATTTCCTGCCGGGTTTCCGGCACGGTCTTGGCTTCCTGCGCCACCAGCGGCACCGCCACAACAACCACGGCCAAGGCAATCACCGCCGGGAGAAACGTTTTCAGGCCACGCATACGAGCATCCTCTTCATTCTGCTGAATAGTTTTTATGGGAGGTTCCATGAAAGCAAAACAGGTTGATGCAGAGAAAATTGTGGCAAACCTCAACCATTTCAAGACATATCGCCTTTCCATCCATGAACAGTTTGTCATTTTAGCCAGATTGGCATGAAACGGAACAATCAGCAGCCTGTACCGTTGCCTTGCATGTTGATTGCTAAAAGGATGGCGTTCATGAAAACTTCGCTTTTTGTCTCATCTGCGGCTCTGGTGTTGATGGTCGTGGCATTGGCTCCACAATCCAGCCATGCCGCCAGCTTTGACTGCAACAAGAGCGACTTGAAAGCCGACGAAAAAGCCATTTGCGACAATCGCAATCTCAATGATCTTGATGTGAAAATGGCAACCACCTTTGAATTGATGGCAGGTCTTTTGCCCATGGGCAATCGCGGCGAGTTGCAGGATCAGCAATCGGAGTGGCTCAAGACTCGACAGGCCTGCAATGCCGATGTCACCTGCATTGGCAAAGCCTATGATGCCCGCCTCAAGCAATTGATGAGTACCTACACCAGCATTCAGAAACCGCAATAATTTTGCGCATCGCAGGAAACGGGTGGCTTGTCAAAGTCACCCATGAAAACTCTGGCTTGTGTTCACAACAGGAGCCAGACAATGCCTGATATTCGCTTTATACCAATGCCCACCGACCATGCCCGTGCTTTTCGCTCTGGCGGCAGTGATTCTTATGGATTGCCCCCGGAACCGGGTATTAGCCCCGGCACCGGCTATCCATGCCGACATTGCCTTGGTCCGATCAAACAAGGTGAGCCTTATCTTACGCTTGCCTATCGGCCCTTTCCGAGCCTTCAACCCTATGCCGAAACTGGCCCGATCTTTATTCACGCCGAAGAATGCACGGCCTACGATAAAGCCGATGTGCTGCCGCCCATGCTGGTCAGCCCGGATTATATTGTGCGAGGTTACGGCGATGATGATCGTATCGTCTATGGCACCGGAGCAGTGACAGAAACGGCCTTGATAACAACCCGTGCAAGAGAGCTTCTCGAACGCCCGGAAATCGCCTATGTGCATGTCCGATCAGCACGCAACAACTGCTTTCAATGCAGGATCGATCGTGCATTGGCAAAACCATAAAAGCCTAGGGAGAAAGTGTCTTGAAAATTGCCATTATCAACACGGGCGGAACCATCAGTTGCGTTGGCAATCCGCTTTCTCCCATGACCAGCACAGCCTTCAAAGCCGCCTGCCAGAGCCATCTGGACCCGGTCATTCAGCAGCGATTTCCGGGATTAACGCTGGACTATGTCACCGATCTGGCCTTTCCCCAAAGTGCCACGGGCATGCTGGACAGCACCAATCTGCAACCCACAGACTGGTGCCTGATGGCCCGCTATATTCTGGAGCATTACACCGAGGCCGATGGCTGGGTGGTGTTGCACGGAACCGATACGCTGGATTTCAGCGGCACCGCCCTTTCCATGCTGCTGGCACGCTTTGATGCAGATGGCAATGTGCTGGCGCAATTGAGTAAGCCCGTTATTCTGACAGGATCGCAAGTGCCATTGTTTCATGCGACCGACCCACAGAACATTGCCGGAATGACGTTCCACACCGATGCATTTCAAAATGTTTGCGGGGCTATTGCTCTGGCACAAACGGGTATTGCTGGCGTCTCTGTGTTTTTTGACAATCAGATCCTGCGCGGCTCTCGCGTGGTGAAGGATAACACCAGCCAGTTTCGCGCCTTTGCATCGCCCAATTTCCCGGTGCTGGGCCAATATGGCATCAAGCTCACGCTCACGCCGGAGCATATCGCCCCAAGCCCCGTCTCAGAAGCCGTCAGCCTTGATCACCCGAAGACACGCGCGGCGACATTGAAACAATTGGAAGCCATTTCCAGCAATATCGATAAACGGCCCGTCATACGCCTTAGCGCCTTTCCCGCAAGCTACGACCCTGCACAGGGCACGGCGGTTCTGGCCAATATGATTGAGAGCTGCATGGCACACAATATTGGCGGTTTGGTGCTGGAATCCTACGGTGCGGGTAATTTTCCAAGCGGCAATGCCAGAGCCCCGGAACAAGGCGCGATCTATAAAGCGCTGGATGCCGCCAACAAGGCTGGCGTTGTGATTGTTGATAACACGCAGGTTGGCCATGGTGCAGTGGATTACAATGCCTATGCGGCCGGTGCCTGGCTGCCAGCCATTGGCGCGCTGAACCCGGTGGATATGACGCCAACAGCCTCCCTCGCCAAACTCACCCTGCTGCTGGCGGCACAAGAAACCAATGGCTGGTCGCTGGATGACATCAAGTTTCTGATGCAAACACCACTGGTGGGGGAAATGGCAAATGTCGCACGCCTTGATTCCCGCAGCCATGCAACACTACTGCCCGGACAGTCGCTGACAACATTCAACGCCAGCGCGAGTCTGCTGAATGATCCGGAGCTTGGACCTGTGGTGAAAAACAGCGACGGCACCGTCGTGTGGACCATGCTGGAAAATGTAAGCCGGCACGCACTTCCGGGACATTTGCGTATGCAGGAAAACGGCAATCTGGTGTTTTACAGCCGCAACAACCAGCCCCTCTGGACCAGCGAAACCGACCATGGCTGGGGCGCATCCTCGCAGTTACGTCTGCGGCAAACACCGGATGGCCAAAAAATCAGCCTGAGCGTTTATTGCTATGCGCAGAAAAAAACACTCTGGTGTTCAGTCCTGCCCTGACGCAGGATTGGAGCCGTGATCAAACACACGGCTCCAAACTCCAATCTTCATCAATCTGCCTCTTCTGCCATGCGACACATCAGGCGGCGCGTGAGATGCGACGGGATGTATTGCCGGAATAACCGTCATGCAGCTTGAAGCGCGAAATCAGGTGTGACAGTCGCTCGGCCTGATCGTAGAGCTGACGGCTGGCCCCTGCGGTTTCTTCCACCATGCCCGCGTTTTGCTGTGTCATGCGGTCCATTTGGGCAATGGCACTGTTGATTTCCTTGATGCTGCTGGATTGTTCGCGGGCAGAGTTGTCAATATCAGCGATCAACTGGGTAATATCGCCAATGGCGGCCACAATGCCTTGCAGCGCCTCACCGGTGCGCCCCACCAGCGTTACACCTTCGCTGACCTGACTGGATGAGGTGGAAATCAACGCCTTGATTTCCTTGGCCGCCTTGGCAGAACGCTGCGCCAATTCGCGCACCTCCTGCGCCACAACCGCAAAACCCTTGCCTGCTTCACCGGCGCGGGCCGCTTCAACACCGGCGTTGAGCGCCAGAAGATTGGTCTGGAAGGCAATTTCATCGATCACGCCAATAATTTGACCGATCTGTTCGGAAGAATTTTCAATCTCCGACATGGCATGAACCGCATTGTTCACCACTGTTCCTGAATCTTCTGCGGCAGAACGGGTCTTGGCGGCAAGACCGCTCAATTCACGAGCCCTCTGGGCGGTATTTTGAACTGCCACGCCAATTTCTTCCATGGCAGACGCGGTTTCTTCCAGCGAGCTGGCCTGCTGCTCCGTGCGCTTGGCAAGATCATCCGTTGCATCGCTAATGTTTTGCGCATCCGCACCGAAGGTAGAAACCGTAGCCGCAACCTCAGCCACCAATTCCTGAAGGCTTGCTGTTGCCTTGTTGAAATTCACTTTCAACTGTTCATATTTTTCCGGCATCTGCTCACGAATCTGACGACTCAAATCACCATCCGCAAGACCACCCAAAGCGCTGAACAAAACGGTGAGAACGTTGCGATACTCCTCCTCCTCTTTCTGCTTCATCGCTTCTTGCAACATCACCTGCTCATGAATATCTGTCAGTGAACCGCATGCACGTACCGTGACTCCATCAGGCAGATGTTTACACCCTCCAGTTGCTCGAAACCATCGATACGATCCATCCTTGCACTTCAAGCGATATTCAACCCGATAGCGTGACTTGCCGCTCTTGTCCTCAAGGTGCTTGCCAAACGCAGCAAATGTCGGTCCAACATCATCGGGATGCAACCGGTCCGACCAGGATTGCACGACATTGGGAAACTCTTCAACACTCTGAAAACCCGCAAGACGGCGAAATTCCGGCGACCATGTCCACCGGCTCTTTGGACTCATTGCATCGCCCTGATGCAACACCGCTTCCCAAAGACCAATGCCACTGGCATCGTCAAGGAGGTCTGATCGTTCTTTCACATCCTGAAGCTCCTTTTGAGCCTCGAGCGCCTTGCGCGAAGATAATCCATTGAAAATCGACATGGGAGCCAACCGTTCCGTTGATATTGCAATGCGAAATACAATCATGAAGAGAGTTAAAAAACACTAAAATAAACATATACTTTTCCAATGAAAAATTCGGATCTGCAACCAGAACGAATTACACGTATTGAAAAGTCAATTTTATCAATCTTTTAAAGAAAAACTCCAACCCTAAAGGAGATATGATGAGCAGTGACATCTTCGACAGGGATCTATCTTAAATTGACAATTGGCAAATCAGTATTCGGGGTCATTTGCCAATAGCCAATACACTCAACCCTTCGGTCTGCGGAAATGTCACGTTCAACACGGCACGCTGCTGAATATCTTCCGTCCATCCGTTATCGGCATGACATCTTTTAAAGCGCCCATCATGTTCCGCAAAATGTTCGCGCCACCCTCTCTTCCGCCGTAGGCGGTATGCGTAAATCAGCAGTCGCTTCGGCCTCGTCAAACGGGGTTTGCAACGCTTCGGTCAGTCGCTCGAAATACGAATAATCATTATAAATCGCCGCAGAAATCGCTTC
>CAJYRE010000124.1 GCA_913776675.1 Rhizobiaceae bacterium | reverse complement strand
CACTTTGGTATCGGGGCCAGCCAGAGCCATGATCTCGTGATCCTGCCCGACGGCGAGAAATCTTCCGTCCTTGATGGCAATCGCGGTGGCCGTGGGGTTGGTGCGATCCAGCGTCGTCACAAGGCTGTGATGCAGGATAAGGTCTGCAGTCATGGAAAATCTCCAATGCTCTTAAGATTTTAGCTGAGTCTGTCGTTTGTTGGGGTGCGCGATGCGGTCGGTGTTGGCTCTGTGCCCTTTGGCAAATGCCCGAACATATGAGGCTTGATCTGATGCAGCCATGACACGGCCGCAGGCTCACGATTCCAAAGGGTTTTGGCGAATGGAACGATTTGCTCACCCACCAGAATGCCGAGAAGTCCCACCAGCGCAACAACCGGCGGCGCAGGGGAGCGGACATTGATGAGGCTATAGATAATGCCAACCAGCAGACCGGCAGCAAGAGAGAAAAGGTAGACTTTCATCGACAGCTCCAGACAGAAAGGGGAGGTGGATGTACGGGCAATGTGCAGCATGGGTGATGTCGGCGCACGAGAGTGCGCCGAGCACCAAAAACATTAAACGTAATCAATGGCCTTCAGAGGCACCGAACATGGATTTGGCGTAGATAATGCCAAGGCCGTAGGAGCCGCCAAATTTCTTGGCGATGCCGGTGGTCATGTCATAGGTTTCGGTGCGGGCCCAGTCGCGCTGCAATTCCAACAGATACTGCAAAGAGGTCATGGGCTGTGCGCCCGCCTGAACCATGCGGTCCATGGCGCGGTTGTGGGCTTCATCCGAGACATCGCCGCAGGCATCGGCAATCACATAGACCTCAAATCCCTGAGCAATGGCGGACAGGGCAGGGCCGACAATGCAAACGCCTGTCCACAGGCCAGCAAGCACGATCCGCTTTTTGCCAATGCGATTGACTTCCGCAATCACGGCGGCATCTTCCCAGGTGTTCATCGAGGTACGATCAAACAGCGGCTGGCCGGGGAATGCATCGGTGATTTCGCTGAACATCGGGCCGGAAAAGCTTTTCTCAGCCACGGTGGTCAGAATGGTGGAAACGCCAAATCCCTTGGCACCGTTGGAAATCAAGGCTGCATTGTTGCGCAGGTTCACGGCATCAATGCTCTTGGTGGCAAACGACATCTGGGACTGAAAATCAATCAGAATCAAAGTGTGATCTGTGGGGGTCAGAAGCTTGGGGCCGGGTGTTGGTGTGGCTGTCAATGTCATAATGTTCAATCTCCGCTGGCTGTAAACTGTCGGCAGCAATGCGGTCATTATGGTGCAAGCGATCAGCCCCATCTTGTCGATAAGAACGGATTTTGGAACGTTTTCGTCCCTTTATCGTACAATTATTTCAACCCGGTCGGCTTCATCACCCCATCCATCAGGACTGCCGGGTGCGTTTCCAATAGGCCGGGGTTGCCCCGGTTATTCTGGAAAAAACGCGGGTAAAATGGCTTTGATCCGAAAAGCCGCACTGTGTCGCCACATCTTTCAGGGAAAGAGGAGAATTGAGCATGAGATGCATGGATTTTTCAATTCTCAGGTGCGTCAGCCATTGTTGCGGTGTTTTGCCCAACGTGTCTCGAAACGCCTGTAGAAAGGCCGAGGTTGAAAGATTGCAGCTCCGTGCCAGTTCTTCAATGGAGAGCTGGCCATTCAGGCGGCTGATCATCAGCGATGTGATGTCTTTTTGCGCTTTTGTGGACAGTTTGCGCCGCGCGATCGTGGAGATTTGGGGAGCGTGTCCATAACGTTGCAGAAGATGAACGCCGATGGCGACAGAAATCTGGTCTACAAACAGGGCGCTGCGATTTTCTTCTCCGTCCATGCAGCAGAACAAGGCGCGCAACAGGCTTCCCAGCACGGGGTCGGGTTGTTGAATCATGCAGTCCAGACCGCGCACATGTCTGAGATCGGCTTCATCGGCCAGAGCTGCCAGATCGGCATCGCTCATTTGCATCAGCATGAAATCAAACGATCCACGCAGATCAGCCCGATAATCATCGGTAAAGCTGCGGATATAAACAGAATTCTCATCGAAATCATGCACTGTGGCGTGATGCTCGTGAAAAATCCGACGTTGGTGGCCCGCGGCAGCCGAGAGGCCTATCAGGTAGCCATTGTGACTGGCTGCTGTTTTAACCTGTTCTGTGGGTGCCCTGTCAGCGCTCTTGCGCAGGAAGGTGATTTTCTCGTTTGAAATCGTTTGATCAATGTTGAGGTGTTCGCGCGGACACCCAAGATGGTCGCGGGGCATCAGAGCGGTTGCAGGCTGGGATTCGCGCATTTTGGACCTCGAAACAATTTAGAAACATGCATGAAACGACGATATAAAGCCACCGCCTGCAATTTTATGGTGATCGTTTTGCCGAAATGAGACGCCCGTGTCTTGGCGAAAAGTATTCTTATGCATGTCGCGCAAAACGCTGTCGTCGTCGAGATATGCTCTGTGATTTTATAGGTTTTTATCAATATCACATTTTTGTGATGCGGTCGATGCCGGGTTGATATTGCGCCGCATAAAATAGTTCGTCATGGTGACGAAATAAGGAGTGATGGAGTGGGAGGGCATGCTGGAATTTGTCTGACAATCACGATGCTGATTTTTACAGGACAAATTCTCCCATAAATATCAAAGGGCTGTGTTCTTCACCACGCAGCCTGACACGCCGCAGGTTGCCTTATGAAAGTCAAATCTTTCCGTCCGCCTTCTCCGCCATCGACCATAGAAACAAGGGGGGATAACAAGGCACTTGGCACTCTCATGATGCTGGTTGCGGTGTCGCTGTTTGCTTGCCTTGATACCAGCGCCAAGCTGAGTGGCCATGCTGTTCCGGCTCTTGAGGTGGTGTGGTTTCGTTTCGTGGTGCATTTCATTTTGGCGGCCATTCTGCTCAATCCCTGGCGCGCACCTGAAGCATGGCGGACATCAGCCCCCAAATTGCAGATGGCGCGGGCTGCTGTGCAGATCATTTGTACCGGGTTGAATTTTCTGGCGCTCAATTATCTGCAAATCGCTCAAACGTTGTCGATCCAGTTTATGGGGCCAATTTTTGTAACGCTTCTGTCGGTTGTCTTTCTGGGAGAGGTTGTGGGCCGTTATCGCTGGAGCGCAATTTTCATCAGCTTCATCGGTGTGTTGATTATCACCCGCCCCGGTGTTGGAACGATGAGTCCCGGTTTTGGCCTGATTATGCTGTCGGTGATGATTGGTGCCAGCTACAGCATTCTGACACGCAAACTGGCGGCCACAGAATCGCCCGGCAGCATGCTTTTGATCATGGCGGCCTTTCCGGCTGTTATTCTTACCCCCGTCATGCCGTTTGTCTGGGTTTGGCCACGCACGTCAATGGATTGGCTTCCCCTGATCAGCACTGGTGTGTTTGGGATGATCAGCCATTATTTTTACATTCAGGCGCATCGGCACGCGCAATCCTCTTTTTTGGCCCCTTTGCAATATTTTCAGTTTCTGGCGGTTCTGCTGCTTGGATTCGTGATTTTTGGCGATGTTCCGACATTCTGGACCTTTACGGGCACACTGGTGCTGATCGGATCTGGCCTGTTTATCTGGTATCGGGAGCGTCAACTCGGGCGCGCATCACGGCGTGCTGTCGAGTTCCAGAAGTCGCCCGCTTGACAGAGGCTTTTTCACTCCATAATAAATTCGTCAACGTACCGAACAAAATAAGGATGGAATGAGTGTCTGGTTCTGCCCATATCGTCAATGTCGGTTTCTCAATGGCACAAAACCCTGATGCCGGGGTGGAACTCAAAAATCAGTCCTGTGTTGTCGGTATCGATCTGGGCGGCACAAAGCTGCTGGCGGGCATTGCCAACAGCAAGGGTGATATTCTGCACACGCTGGAGCAGCCGACCTCGCACGGGGAAAATGGGTCGGTTCTGGATCAGATGGCGCATATGATTGCATCCTTGCTGGAGGCGGCCGGGCGTCAACAGGACGATCTGTTGCAGGTGGTGATTGGTATTCCTGCTGCCGTGGATCCGCACACCGGGCTGGCGTCGCTCTCACCCAATCTGCGGCTTCCAGCGGATCGGTCATTGGCTGAGCTGATGGCGCAAACAGTGACCTGTCCAATCAGCGTTGAAAATGATGTCAATCTGGCAGCTTTTGCTGAGGCGGTGGCGGCCAAGCCGAATAAGGGCGAGGCCCTGGCTTTCATTTCTTTTGGCACCGGCGTTGGCATGGGGCTGGTGATCAATGGTGAGCTGTGGCGGGGCGCGTTTGGCCGCGCCGGCGAGATTGGTTTTCTGCCGCTAGGGGCAAAACCTCATGATCATGCGCCAGCCTCCGAGAATGGTTTGTATGAGGATGCGGTCGGCACGCATGGTATTCGCGCCCGGTTTACCGCCGGCGGCGCAACGGTGGCAGACTTGTTTAACGCAGCACGTCAGGGCAATCAGGAGGCTATGGATGCCATTGATGAGGTGGCGCGCTCTGCGTCCATCGGGCTTGCGGCGGTACATGCATTGCTGGATCCTTCCGTCACCGTGATTGGCGGCGGCATCGGTACCCAGCCGGAGTTTTTTGCGGCCTTGAAAACCCATTTGCAGGCGCTGCTGCCATTTGACTGCAAAGTGGAGCAAAGCCGCTTTGGTGCCAATGCTGGCCTGATGGGTGCCGTGATGCTGGCCATCAAGCAAGCCGGTGCGCAAAACATGCTTGTACCGCAATCTGCGTCTTGAATTGTGGTGTCGTGAGAGGGCTCTTGTAAGGCTTTTCCGTTCAAGGGTGCAAAAGCCCTTTCAGGGGAAGCTCTCATGTTGGCCTGATGGTTATAACGGTGCAGGCATATGGGATGCTGCATCAAGGGAGAGCGAGATGGAACAGACAATGCCCAAGGCGCAGGCCAGACCGGATGGCCTCGTTCAGACTGACCTGCCTTTGCAATTGGCCTTTATGGCCCCACGCCTTCAGGGAGATTTTTATCCGGAAGGGCGGCTGGAATTGTCTCTGTGGGGTTGTGGCCGGATGGCGAATATCTTTTTCGCGCCCTGGAGCGGTCCTTTCACGCATGCGCCAAACCGCATCACGACAGAGAGGCGTGGTGTGTATGTGGCACAATCTGCGCCTGTGCTGGCCATTGTTGGCGTGGACATCAAATCGGTACGGCCCGCCCGCCGGTGTGCCTGGTGGGGAACCCTGACCAATCCGCAAAAGATCACGCGCAAGGGTGCCCGCCGCATGGCCACCACGCCCTGGGGTGTGACTATTGTCGAGGAACGCGGCGACGGCGTGGTGGTGATCGCAGCCGGAGCCAGCATGGCAGAGGCCGAACGAGGTCTGGCGCTGTCGGTTGATGCGATTATTGCAGAATCCAATACCTATGTAGAGCGTTGCGATCTGTTGCCGTCAGCATCAGCCATGATGCGCAGCATGGCGATACAGAGCGCCCATGCATCGCTCTCCAGCATTCGGCGCGCTGAAGATGGCACGTTTCTCGGCCTTGCCGCCGGGCAGGCTTATAGCGCCCCGACGCGCACCTACTACCGTGACGGATACTGGACGCTTCAAGCCCTGCTGTTTCTGGATATTGATGCGGTGCGCGACCAGATTGATCTGCTTGCCACAGGCATTCAGCCGGATGGCGAAGCTCCAAGCGGCGTGATCCTGACCGGCCCCAAACAGGGCGAAGAGTGGGAGAAATTCCGCACGACGTCCGCCGATTATATGGAGCATACACGCAGCACGGATTGGTGGAGCGATCACTTTGACAGCCCGCTGTTTTTCATTCTGACGATTGCTGACTATATCCGGGTCACGGGCGACAAGAGCGTGCTGTCGCGTCATTGGAAAACGGTTGAGGCGATTTTCCGCCGCTATCTTGGCTTTATCCAGAATGGCGATGGCTTGCCGCTGAAACCTCGCCACGACCGCGACTGGGCTGATAATGTGTATCGCCACGGTTATGTTTCTTATAACATTGGTCTGTGGATTGGTGCGCTGGATATGCTGGCGCAATATGCCGGTGACATCAATCCGGCTGTGGCGGAAGAGGCCCGCAAAACGGCCATCACAGCCCGCGCCTCGCTGGAT
>CAJYRE010000123.1 GCA_913776675.1 Rhizobiaceae bacterium | reverse complement strand
CCTG
The DNA here is from genome assembly GCA_913776675.1 of Rhizobiaceae bacterium. GTDB lineage: Bacteria > Pseudomonadota > Alphaproteobacteria > Rhizobiales > Rhizobiaceae > Allorhizobium. The sequence goes on along the minus strand of CAJYRE010000123.1, from coordinate 2,991 downwards.
GCCCTTTGTCTGGGCCGTGTTCAGCCATCGTGCGATCTGGTTGAGGTTGCCGCCGATCCGAGCAACGGCACGCACCAGCTCCGGGTCCACTTTGGGAACCGGACGACGGCGGCGCGCTTCGGTGAGGCCAAGCGCTTCCCGCATCAGCGTGGCAAAGGGCAGACCGGCCCGATCCGCCCGTGCGGTCAGCGCTTGTTTTTCCGATGCCGTGCAGCGGAAAACCACGACGGCGTTGAGGTCGCCTTTTGGCGATCGCCGCGTGCTCTTGGTGGGGTTTGAAGGGGAGGCCTGCCTCCCCTCACAAGGCTCCCTGTCGGACGGCTCGCCGTATGACAGGGGTCGCCTTGCTCTCTTCAAATCACTCGGCATCATGACGCCCTCCGAAGGTCGGTTTGTCGGGCGGTTTCATCGGCAATGTGATCACGGCGCTGGCTGAAGAATGCGATCCAATCCAGACCGCTCGGGCTTGCCTCGTCCGGTGGCCAATATCCCGGCAAGGCATAACCTGGCTTGCCGGTTTTCAAGGTTCGCAAGCCCAAGGTTTCGATTGATGGAAACCCGTGACGGCGCAACCAGGTGCGCCATTGCTCCACCTGATTCGCCTTGGTCTCGGCCACGAAAACGAGCGGGACGGCTCGCTGCGTCTCGGCGCGCGGCGGGGCGTCCTCGCGCGCGTTAGGTTTATATATTTTTTCTTTCTCTAAGTTTGGTGGACATATTTGTCCCCCTTCACTGGTCACATCTGACCGCCTTGCTGGACGGATGTGACCGCCTTCTTTCGGGTAAAGGGTGACAACTTTGTCCGTCTTTTCGCGGGCATCCGATGCGCGTAAAATCGACGCCGCTGAGGGACGATATTCCGTGTTGTGCCCGACGCCATTTCCGCGCTCGACCTCGAACCATCCTTTGACCTCAAGTTCACGGACGGCGCGCTGAATGGTCTTGACGCTCTTGCCGGTCGCGTCGGCAATCGTTTGATAGGACGGCCACGCCTTTTCGGTGTGGCCGTTCAAATGCGTGGTGACAATGTAGAGCGCCACGGATCGCGCGTTATCGCTCAAATCCTTGTCGCAGCTCAACTGCTGAAGCCATTGCAGCTTCACTTCCCGGAATGGCCGAATATCAGACATGGACGGCACCCGCCGCGACCGCTTGAAGGCGGGCCATCCTACATTTTTGGTTTGCAATCCTTATGCTAAGTATTTGATCCGCAACACCAAGAAAACGGAACGGTTTGTAAAAAACAATAATAAAATCAATGATTGTGTGCAGACTACGAATCTGGGGGTCAGAGGTTCGAATCCTTTCGGGTGCGCCATTTTTTTCTTGATTTTTTTAGACTTCATTCAGTTTTAATGAGAATTAAAGATTCAAGTTGTGTGGAGAAATCTTTCACCCTTGTTCGTTCTCATAAAATTGTATATTCTATGTTAGAGAAAAGAAAACGTGGCGTTGTTATCATCACAACCGTCAGATGATGAAGGATTGCCAATGTCCCTTGATTTGAACATCTCCGCCGCTTACGCGAACAAGCCTCAGACGTCGCAGCCCGTTCGTGTGCATGACGATGAAACGGCTATGGAGGGTTTGACTCCGGCACAGAAGGAAACCTTCAATCTTGCCCGCAAGGCCAAAGCCGGAGACAACGCCTGGGACAAAGCGATCCTTAATCTTGTTCACCCCCCAGCCTTGATGTTGTTTGCTTTGCTGGACAGTGGCCGTCAAACATTGGCACCACCGCTTCCACAAGTGCAAGATGCTTATACGGATGTCAGCAAAACACCGCAGACGGGTGACGCAAAAGACAGTCAAAAAACCGCTGTCAGCAAGAGCAGTTCTGATTTCGCACAGCAGCCGAGCAATACAGTCGCACCTCAGGTGAATGTTTCCACTGTCACCTCTGGTGCAACGACTATTTCTTACACGACGCAAGTCTTCAACGTATAATCTCGATCGAAAGCCAAGCCTGCGAGAAAACTCCAGCCTTGTCAGGAGCGTCTGAAGGCTACACAATTGACAGCATGCTTCAATCTGATGATGCAGCGCATGATTTTCTGGTCAATTGAGCAATGTCAAAGCCTCATGGTTCGTAATCGTTTCCTATAGCGCCAGTTTTGCTGGCAGTGAGGCTTACTTTCTCATGCTGTCGGCAATGTGCGACAGGAGATTGACTGCACATGTTACGTGATCGTATTCGCCACCGGACTCTTTTTGAAAAGCTGATGACGGCTGATGAAGCTGCCGCGATGATAGAAGATGGGATGACCATCGGCATGAGTGGCTTTACCCGTGCCGGAGAAGCCAAAGCTGTCCCTCTGGCTCTGGCTGATCGGGCCCGCAAGCACCCCTTGAAAATCACATTGATGACGGGAGCATCACTTGGCAATGATCTCGACAAGACCTTGCTTGAGGCCCATGTCTTGGCGCGCCGCATGCCATTTCAATCGGACCCGGCCTTACGCAAAGCCATCAATGCTGGCGAGGTGATGTTTATTGATCAGCATCTCTCGGAAACGGTTGAACAATTGCGCACCCGTCAAATTGCGCCTGTTGATATTGCCATTGTGGAAGCGGTGGCCATTACCGAAGACGGCGGCATTGTGCCGACAACTTCAGTTGGCAATTCGGCCAGTTTTGCCATTCTGGCCAAAAAGGTCATTGTCGAGCTGAATTTATCGCAGCCTGTGACGCTGGAAGGCTTGCATGACATTTATATTCCATCCCAGCGCCCGTCCCGCATGCCGATTCCGATTGTTGCCCCGGAAAGCCGGGTGGGCTTGCCATATATTCCAATCCCTGCCGATAAAATCGCTGCGATTGTCGTGTCGGAAAAGCACGACAGTTCGGCCACCATTCAGCCACCGGATGAAGACACCCAAGCCATTGCCGGTCACTTGACCGAGCTTCTTCTGCATGAGGTCAAGCAGGGCCGTATGGGATATGATCTTCAACCCCTTCAGGCGGGCATTGGCACCATTGCCAATTCGGTTC
>CAJYRE010000122.1 GCA_913776675.1 Rhizobiaceae bacterium | reverse complement strand
GGCGTTTTCGGCCAGTGCCGATGGTTTTGTGCGTGGTGAAGGCGTGGTTGCCTTTTATCTCAAGCGGCTGGACGATGCCGTGGCCGCAGGCGATCCTATTCATGCGGTGATTGTTGCATCCGCCGTCAACAATGATGGCGGCGGCGATAGCCTCGTGACCCCAAGCCCGGCAGGTCAGGAAGACCTGTTATCGACCATCTATAGCACGGCGTCGATCTCCACCGATGATGTTGTCTATATCGAAGCCCATGGCACAGGCACAGCCGTTGGCGATCCGATTGAAGCGGGCGCAATTGGCCGCGTGCTGGGCAAGGCAAGGGCTGAGAAAGGTCTGGCTCCAATTGTTCTGGGCTCGGTTAAAACCAATATCGGCCACCTTGAGGCCGCAGCCGGTCTGGCGGGTCTGTCCAAGGCGGTTATGGCCGTTGAAAAGCGTCTGGTTCCGGCCAATCTGCACAGCGATGTGTTGAATCCATCCATTGATTTTTCACAACTGGGTCTTCAGGTTCCGCAGGAGCCGGTCCCATTGCCAACGGATAAGCCTTTCTTTGTGGGCGTCAATTCCTTCGGTTGGGGTGGTACCAATGCCCACATCGTGCTGACGCCTGCGCCGGAGCGCAAGATTGAGGCGGTCGAGGCGGGTGATGCGCCGATTCTTCTGACGCTGTCCGGTCACAGCGAGGTCGCCTTGAAGGAAAGAGCGCGTCAGATCATTGATGTGCTGTCTGCCGATCAGGATCATGCCCGCGAGATCGCCGGAACCTTGGCCTGGCGGCGGGGTCATCTTCTGCGCCGTGCGGCCTTTGTGGGTGATGATGCCCAAACACTGATCTCCGGCATCGAACAATGGCTGGAGAGTGGTGAAGAGGCTGATTTTACCGTCAATGGAACGGCAAGGCCGGTTGGCAAAACCGCTTTCGTGTTCCCGGGTCAAGGCTCGCAATGGGCGGATATGGGTGTGCGGCTGCTGAATGAGAGCCGGGCTTTTACTGACACCATGCAACGCTGCGCGGACGCCCTCCGTCCGCTGGTGGATTGGGATCTGATTGAGGTTGTCTCCGGTCGGGCCGGCACCGATTGGCTGGACCGGGTTGATATTGTCCAGCCTGTGCTGTGGGCCATGATGGTATCTCTCGCCGCTCTGTGGCGTGAGGCGGGTGTAGAGCCGGATGTGGTGGTGGGCCACAGTCAGGGTGAAGTGGCGGCGGCCACGGTTGCTGGCATGTTGAGCTTTGAGGATGCGGCCCGTGTGGTTGCCATGCGCTCCTCAATCATTCGCGGCAAGGCTGGCCGTGGTCTGATGCTGGCCGTTGATCTTGATCTTGCTGGCGCTCAGGCGGCACTGGAAGGATTTGAAGAGCAGATTTCCATTGCGGTCAGCAACGGGCCACGCTCCACCGTGCTGTCGGGCGATGCCGATGCGGTGATGACGCTGAAGGAACTGCTGGATGCCGAGGAAACTTTCAACCGATTGATCAAGGTCGATTATGCCTCGCATAGCCACCACATGGATGAATTCAAGGAAGAGCTGCATGCCAGCCTGATCGAAATTCAGCCTAAAGCTGGCGATGTTCCGCTCTTTTCAACCGTTGAGATCCGCGAAATGCAGGGCGAAGAGCTGGATGCCGGTTACTGGGTCCGCAATCTGCGCGAACCTGTGATGTTTGCGGATGTGATGATCAAGCTGTTTGCCGAGGGCGTGACGCATGTCATCGAAGTGGCCCCGCATAAAGGCCTGGCACCGGCTATTGAGCAATTGGCGGCTGATCAGCCCAACCCTCCCGCCACCTTGTCCACGATGCTGCGCGATAAAGGCGCGCTCAAGGATGTTGTGCTGTTCCACGCCCGCGCCTATGCGGCTGGGTTGGCTCCGTTCGGTCTTCTGCCCAAAGCCGATGTCGCCTTGCCAGCCTATCCTTGGCAGCGCACCAGCTATTGGGTGGGCGCACCGCGCCGCAAGGGGTCTGGTCGCAGCGGGCTGGATGTCGAATTGTTGCCATCTGCTGCTGAGCCGGACGCCTGGGAAGGCAGCCTTGAGATTGGTCTTGAGGACAATCCATGGCTTGCAGACCATAAGGTTCACGAGGCCGTGGTTTTCCCCGGCGCAGGCATGATGGCTCTGGCTCTGGCCGCCGCCCGGGCACGCACCGGCGTGATGCCAGCGCAATTGAGCGCCGTGAAATTCATGGGTGATCTGACGATTGCCGATGCGCCCGTGCGCGCCAGCCTGACGGTGCAGGACACCATTACCGATGGTGGCACCATTTCCCTGCGCTCGCTGACCAGCGACAGCAGTGTGTGGAGCAACAATGCAACAGCACGGTTCCATAACCGGCTGTCACCCACCGAGACACGCGCTTTCCCGCAGCATTTGCTGGCTGGTGACACCATTGCTGTTGAGGATTTCTACAAGGGTACCTCGGCCCGTGGCATTCATTATGGGCCTGTCTTCCAGGGCATTACCCAGCTTTTCCGAGGCACATCCGAGGTTCTGGCCGCGATTGCCCTGCCAAAAGGTGGTCGCGCCAGTGCCCGTCCGCATGGATTGCACCCCGCACTCTGGGATGCGGCCTTGCAAACCTCGCTGGCACTGTTTGGCGGTGAAACCACCGTTGTACCTGTCGAAGTGGCCAAGGTTGCCTTCTTTATGGATCCGCAAGAGCCTGTCACCGAGGTTTTTGCCCATGCCACCCTCAGAGATGGTCAGGGTGAGACACCCCGCTTTGACATTTTCCTCTACAACGCCAACAAGGCACCACTTGCTTCCATGGAAGGCATTGCCTTGCAGGTGCTGGACCAGAACACTGACAGCACAGAGGATGCAGGCCGCACCTTCCGGCTGTCCTTCATGGCGACACCTTTGGAAAAAGAAGCCGCCCCCGCACACTGGATTGTTTATGGTCAGGATGAGGATGGGGCAGAGGCCCTTGCAAAAGCCTTGGTGCAGGCGGGTGGTCAAGCCATTCGCGTGCAGAGCGGATCGCTTCCGGCTGATGCCGATGTGAAGGGTGTGGTTTTTGTCGCACCCCAGGCACGGGCCGGAATTGCGGCCCAGAAACAGGGGCTTTATGAACTGGCGCAGGTGGTCAAAGCCACAGGCGCGCTGTCGTCCATTCCGCGTCTTGCCATTGTCACGGCCAAGGCCCGCAGCGTGGAAGCGGATGATCTGGCCGATAGCGGTGCGGGACTTTATTGGGGTTTCCTGCGCGTCTTGCGCCGGGAGCATCCCGAGTTGCAGGGTTCTGTCATTGATATTGACCCCGCCGCTGCCACATGGGCTGATGCCTGTGCCAAGGAGCTGCTGGCCCAGACGGGTGAAGATCAGGTGGTTCTGCGCCAGAGCGGGCGCTGGGTTGGCCGCCTCACACAAGGAAAATCCGAGGAAACGGCGGCTCCTGTCGCCTGGAAAACCCCGGCACAGCCGTTCCGGCTGGTGTCTGCGCGGCCCGGTTTCTGGGATGGTCTGGAATATCGCCCCTTGTCGCGCACGGCTCCCGGCAAAGGCGAGGTTGAAGTGGCGGTCAAGGCCGCAGCGCTGAATTTCATCGATGTCATGAAGGCCATGGGTACCTATCCGGGGCTGGATGAAAAATCATCGCGGCTTGGCGGGGAATGCGCAGGCGAAGTGGTGGCGGTTGGCGAAGGTGTAACCGAGCTTGCGGTCGGGGATCGTGTGGTTGCCTGCACCTTTGGCTCGTTTGCATCCCATGTCACAGTTGCTGCTGGCCATGCTCAACGCATTCCGGCTGGCCTGTCGGATGCTGATGCCGCAGCTTTGCCGCTGGTCATGGCCACCGCATGGTATGGTTTGATTGATCTTGCCGGTCTGGAAGAAGGGGAAACCGTTCTGATCCATTCGGCAACCGGTGGCCTCGGCTTAGCCGCCATCCAGATCGCAAAAATGCGCGGCGCAGAGATCATTGCGACTGCGGGTAGCGAGGATAAGCGCACCATTCTGCGCGAGATGGGCATTGCCCATGTGTTTGACTCCCGCAGTCTCGATTGGGCGGATGCGGTCAAGACCGTGACGGGCGGCAAGGGGGTTGATGTTGTTCTCAACTCGCTGACCGGGGCAGCCATTCCGCTGGGGCTGGAATGTCTGGCTGAGGATGGACGCTTCATCGAAGTCGGCAAGAAGGATATTTACGGCGGGCGCTCGATCAATCTTGGTGTCTTCAAAAGCCGCATTTCGATCTCTGCCGTTGATCTTGCCGGCCTGATGGAGCGCCGCCCCAAGCGGTTTGCTCGCCTGATGCAGGATGTATGGCAAGCGGTTGGGGAGCAGAAACTGGCGCTTCTGCCGGTTATTTCCTACAGTTTTGCCGATGCGGGCGAAGCCCTGCGCAGCATGGCTCAGGGCAATCATGTCGGCAAATTTGTGCTGACAGCGCCCGAAACCGTTGCCCATGTGGCACCGGAACCTTTGCGGTCTGGCCGCTATCGGTCGGATGCCACCTATGTGATCAGTGGTGGCCTTGGAGCGCTGGGCCTGTCGCTGGCTGAGCATCTTGTTGAGCATGGTGCCGGTGGTGTTGCCTTGCTGGGTCGCTCTGCGCCGTCTGCGCAGGCAACACAGGCCATGCAGAGCCTGCGGGCCAAGGGTGCCGATGTGCAAAGCTTTGCCGTGGATGTGGCCGATCGGGCCGGGCTGGAAACCGTGCTTCAGTCGATCCGCAGCACCATGTCGTCCATCCGCGGGGTTGTGCATGCGGCGGGCCTGCTGGATGACGCCATGATTGCCAACCTGACCGGGGAGCAGGTGGAACGGGTTCTGCGCCCCAAGGTGGATGGTGCCATCCATCTTGACAGTCTGACCCGCAATGATCCGCTGGATCTTTTTGTGCTGTTTTCTTCGGCGGCATCGCTGTTTGGCAATGCCGGTCAGGCCATCTACGCCTCCGGCAATGCTTTCCTCGATACGCTGGCGGAACGGCGGCGGCATGAAGGCCTGCCTGCGCTTGCCGTGCAATGGGGGCCCTTCGCCGAAATCGGTCTTGCCGCCAAGGACGATATTCGTGGTGCCCGTCTGGAAGAACGCGGCATGGGCAGCTTCACGGCAGCCGAGGGCTGGCAGGCGCTGACGCAATACCTTCTCGATGGCGAAGTGCAGGTGGGCTATGTGCCGCTGAACCTGCGCCAATGGTTTGAGGCCTATCCGGATACCGCAGCCCAGGCAAGCTGGCAGCTTCTGCTGGAAGCGTCCAAGAGCGGTGGTCAGGCAACCGTCGGGCAGGACTTCAAGCTTCACCTTGAGGCGGCTGCCGAAAACGAGCGACTGAGCCTTGCCGAAGACAAGGTGCGGGAACTGGCGGGCCGCGTCCTGCGACTTGATCCGAAAAGCTTCGATTCCGATGTGCCGTTCAAGTCTCTTGGCCTCGACTCGCTGATGGGTCTGGAGCTGAGAAACCGGCTGGAAGCCTCCTTTGGCCTCAAGCTCTCTCCAACCCTGCTGTGGACCTATGGCAATGCCAGAGCCCTGTCCACGGTGCTGTGCCAACGTGTGTTCAGTGATGCGGCGTGAGCCGTCAACCTGCAAGATCAAAAGGGCCGCTCGGGAATGATCTCAGGATCAACCGGGTTGCCTGACCGGAAGGGATAGACGAGATGGAAACCAAATCTGCTGCTACGCCGCTGACGCGCGCACTTGATACGATCCGCAAGCTGAAGGCCGAACTGGACGCCCGTGGCACCAAACAGCCGCTTGCCGTGGTGGGTGTCGGGATGCGCTTTCCGGGTGGGATCAACGACCTTGATAGCTATTGGCAAGCGCTTGCAGAAGGGCGCGATCTGGTGGCGCGCATGCCCGAAGCGCGGCGCAAGCGCTTTGCCGCAGAGTGGGAAACCCTGCCGCACAAGGGCGGGTTTCTGGAGGATGTCACGGGCTTTGACGCCTCCTTCTTTGGCA
>CAJYRE010000121.1 GCA_913776675.1 Rhizobiaceae bacterium | reverse complement strand
CAAACAGCACATAGGCAAGGTCCACCAGGGCGCGTGGGCTGACGGCTGTGACCACGGAAACCCGTTTGGATGCCTGCAAAATCATGTTTCTGGCCTTGGCATCCAGTGGGCCCAGCACTTCGCGTTCTGCTAAGGCAATCAGGTGAGGGGCATCGATAAGATCGCTTTCTGCGGCTTCCAGCACGGTTCTGCCGCGGGCGGTTTCCGCTCTGTGTCGGGTCAGGGATTCCACATCCTTGACCAGTTTGCGGGCTTCGCTTGCGGTGCCTTGCAGGCGCAAGGCTGTGCCCCGTTCTTTAATGGCTTGCACGGCGTTGAGCCGGTACATGCCAGCCACTTCGCGGGCAAGGACCACCAGCAATGCTGTAAGCCCCAGTCCCAGCAGTGTGAGTGCCGTATAGCCCAGCCAATCGGACCGTGTGAAAAGCGACTGGATCAGATCATCAATCCAGATACCGACTGCCAGCGAAAACAAGGCCCCAAAGGCCGCGCCCGCCAGCTTCATGAATGAAAACCCGCGCTTGCGGGGCGTGGCAATCGGCACAATCGCATCATCTGTCGCAAGATCGCGCAAGAATGGGTCTTCTGCATCCGGGGTGATGCTGACATCCGGCGCAAAGCTGCGTGGTGGGCGTTTGAGAGCTTCTTTTGCAGCGCTTGTGGAGGGCGGCGCTGATGCCGCCACGGAATCATCATCCAGCGAAAAGGCGACCGGACGGCGGGCGGAAGGCTGGTTTTCAGAAGGTGGCTTGCTCATGCGAGGCGATCTCCCAACAGGAATTGCAGGGCGCGATCCAGCCGGATATGCGGGATGGAAAGCGTTATTCCGCTTGAGGATGTGTCAAGCTCCGGCGGGCGAAAGCGAACAATGTTCAGATCGGGCAGAGAGGCATCCGATTGTCCGCTGGCGGCGCGAAAGATCGGTTCAATCGCTTGCGGCAGATCACCGGGGAAAACGGCGGTTTTGCGCAAGCCATCAAACTGCTCATTGCCGATTGTTTCGCCTGCCATGGGCGTGCCAACAACAACCGGCAGAATCTGACCATCCTGTTTCACGGTGGCCTCGCGCGTTGCCCGCACGGATGCCAGCGCCAGAACCTCAATTCCGGCACCGGCCATGCCGATGGAGGCAATGGCACCATCCACCAGCCGTCTGGTGATGGCCTGTAATTGCGCATGGCTTTCGTGATGCAGGTGATCAGCCTTGGTGGCCGCCACCAGCACCTTATCAATGCGTCGTCCGATCAGCGATGTCAGCCAACTGGCATTGCCGGGGCGAAAACAGGCCAGCACATCTGCCAGCGCCCGTTCCAGATCCTGCACGGCCTCTGGTCCACGGTTGATGGCTTGCAGTGCATCCACCAGCACAATCTGGCGATCCAGCCTGGCAAAATGCTCCCGAAAGAATGGTTTGACCACCACGGATTTATAGGCCTCATAGCGGCGTTCCATCATGGCCCGAAGAGAGCCACGCACCACTTTACCCTCAGCGGCAAGGGGTAAAGGCGAGAAGGTCAGGGCCGGTGATCCATCCAGATCACCCGGCATTAAAAAACGGCCGGGTGGCAGGGTCGAGAGAGAGCGCTCATCTGCTTTGCACGCTTTCAGATATTCGGCAAAGGCGGCGGCCAGTTCGCGGGCCGTGGTTTCTTCGGCCGGGGCGTCTGGATCGATGCGGCTGGCAAGAGCCATCCAGCGGGCGGCCAGTTCCTGCCGAATTCCGGTTTTTGCCAAGGCCACAGTGTTGGCGCTGAAGGTGGCATAATCCTGCTGGAGCAGCGGCAGATCCAGCAACCATTCGCCGGGATAATCAACAATATCAATGGCCAGCTTGCCCGCCGTAAACATCCGGTTCCAGCCGCTTGCACTTTTGAACTCGATCACCAGACGCAATTCCGAAATGGCGCGGGTGGAATCCGGCCAGATGCGATCTCGCACCAGCGCGCTGATGTGATCTTCATATTGAAAACGCGGGACGGCATCATCCGGCTGCGGCTCCAGACTAACGCGGGCGATGCGACCCGATTGCAGCGGCTCAAACAGCGGCAGCCGCCCTCCATGCAGCAGATTATGCACCAGCGATGAAATGAAAACCGTTTTACCGGCCCGTGAAAGACCCGTTACGCCCAGCCGAATGGTTGGGTACAAGAGATTCGAAGCGCGATCAGTGATGTTATCAAAGGCTATGCGGGTTTCATCGGCAAAGCGGGTCAGAGATGGTGGCACGTTCAGTGTTCCTCTTCTTCTCCCTTCTCATATAGGAATGGAATTTCACGGATTGAAGAGTGTTATGCCTCCAGAAAGTCAATCGCTTTCCAATTGGGTTGGGCGAGGCCCTGATTATCAAGCTTTTCCAGAACCGCAAGGCCGGCTGTGGGGTAGCCATAAGGAATAATTTGACCTGTCGGAACCGGGCCAATCAGCGTTTGAAGTGTTTCGCTGATGGTCGGATTATGGCCAATCAACATAAGCGAGCCAACGTTTTCGGCCGCTGCTAAAATATCCATGTAAGCGCGCAATGACCCGTCATACAGGGAGTCCACAAAATGAAAGACCGAAACCTCCTGACGCATGTTGCGCCGAACAGCCTCCGCCGTTTGCCGGCACCGGAGCGCAGTGGAACAAATGATCAGGTCCGGGGTGTAATCTTTGCCTGCTGCCCTGTTGGTCACCTGCTCTGCCTGTGCATATCCCACATCATTGAGGGGCCGGTCAAAATCTGTTTGCCCATTTTCTGGCCAGCCCGCTTCGGCGTGGCGTAACAGATAAAGGCGAGACAAGGACGGCGGGACAACGATCATGCGCAAGGGTTCCGTTGAGGCTCGCCATGCCTATCGCGCAAGCTCTGCTGGCGTCAACTGCTATGTGTGTCAATCTGCTTCCCAGGGTTGTTGAAATGTGAATATGGGCCAAAAACGGGAAGGCGATGGAAATTTAAAATGATGAAAATATAGTCCTTTAGCCGATTTTTGTGACAAATTTAAAAATCAAATAAACGACAGAGTCAGGCTTGAATGAGACTATTCGAAAGGTTATACGTCCGCCAAGAGATGTTCTTCAGGAGAATCGCGTTGAGTGAGAAGATCGATCTTATTGAGCCAGTGCTCACAGATGACGGCGAGTTTATGAACGCCAAGCAGCGTGCATACTTTCGGGCAAAGCTTATTGCATGGAAGAATGACATTCTGCGGGAAGCCAAGGAAACGCTTGGTCATCTTGCTGAGGAAAGTGCAAACCATCCCGACCTTGCAGATCGTGCTTCGTCCGAAACGGACCGGGCCATTGAATTGCGTGCCCGTGACCGGCAGCGCAAGTTGATCT
>CAJYRE010000120.1 GCA_913776675.1 Rhizobiaceae bacterium | reverse complement strand
TTAGGCAACGATCGAAGCAACGATGCCAGCGCCGACGGTACGGCCACCTTCGCGGATAGCGAAGCGCAGCTTTTCTTCCATGGCGATTGGGTTGATCAGCGTAACCTTCACAGTCACGTTGTCGCCTGGCATAACCATTTCCGTGCCTTCTGGCAGTTCAACGATACCCGTTACGTCCGTCGTGCGGAAGTAGAACTGTGGGCGGTAGTTGGTGAAGAACGGTGTATGACGGCCGCCTTCTTCCTTCGTCAGGATGTAGGCTTCTGCCATGAACGTCGTGTGTGGCTTAACAGAACCTGGCTTGCACAGAATCTGACCACGCTCAACGCCATCACGGGTGATACCGCGGATCAGCGCACCAACGTTATCGCCAGCCTGACCCTGATCGAGCAGCTTGCGGAACATTTCAACGCCGGTCACAGTCGTCTTCTGCGTCGCGCGGATGCCGACGATTTCAACTTCTTCACCAACCTTGATGATACCACGCTCAACGCGGCCCGTCACAACCGTACCACGGCCAGAGATCGAGAACACGTCTTCGATTGGCAGCAGGAACGGCTGGTCAACTGGACGCTCAGGCGTTGGGATGTAGGCGTCAACCTGAGCCATCAGCTCGCGGATCGCGTCTTCGCCGATCTTCTTGTTGCTGTCTTCCAGAGCGGCAAGAGCAGAGCCCTTTACAACTGGAATGTCGTCGCCTGGGAAGTCGTAAGAAGAGAGAAGTTCACGAACTTCGAGTTCTACGAGTTCCAGCAGTTCTTCGTCGTCAACCTGGTCAACCTTGTTGAGGAACACAACGATGGCAGGAACGCCAACCTGACGCGCCAGCAGGATGTGCTCGCGGGTCTGTGGCATTGGGCCGTCAGCAGCCGAGCAAACCAGGATCGCGCCGTCCATCTGCGCTGCACCGGTGATCATGTTCTTGACGTAGTCGGCGTGGCCGGGGCAGTCAACGTGTGCATAGTGACGGTTGGCGGTTTCATACTCAACGTGTGCGGTCGAGATGGTGATACCACGAGCCTTTTCTTCAGGAGCGGCATCGATTTGGTCGTATGCCTTGAACTCGCCGAAGTACTTGGTGATTGCTGCCGTCAGAGACGTCTTGCCATGGTCAACGTGGCCGATCGTGCCAATGTTAACGTGCGGCTTGTTGCGCTCAAATTTACTCTTTGCCATTTGAATGCTTCCTGATGATCGAAAGATGGTTGACCCGGCGAACCGGTTTAGCGCCGCCGTTTAAGGCTTTCGCATCAATTGCGCAAGCTATAAATGCAAAAGCCTCGCAGAACAGACATTTATCTGCTGCGAACATGATTAAGGCACTGTAATTTGATGATTTTAATTTGGAGCGGGTAGCGGGAATCGAACCCGCGTATTCAGCTTGGAAGGCTGCTGCTCTACCATTGAGCTATACCCGCGGTGGTATTGATCCAGGGTCGAATGGTGGAGGGAGTTGGATTTGAACCAACGTAGGCTGAGCCAACGGATTTACAGTCCGTCCCCTTTAACCACTCGGGCATCCCTCCAGTTATTCGACCGGATCAAGCTACCAAGCTTTCTTCCCGGAGCCGCTTTGCAGTGTGGTGCGCTGCGTTCCGTGGCGGCTATATGACGGCCCGAACGAAAGAAGTCAACACGCTATTTGCGGAAATTTTCGATAAAATTTTTCATCGCCAGCGAGCCCTGAAATTGCGGGCTCTCTATCCCCGGTGACACAGGGCGGGTATAAGGAAGCATGAGCAAAGATACATCCAAAGACAAATCGGGCCGTGATAGCCACTATGCAACGCTGCGCCGTCAGGTGCGCGATGCCAAGCGCGAACGCGGCGAAATCCCCACGCCTGAAACGCAAAGGCGGCGCAAATCCAACGCCGATTGGACGCCGCCGCCATTGGCCCCGGAGCAGGTTTATCTCTACGGCCTGCACACTGTGCGTGCCGCCCTCGACAATCCAGCCCGCAAATTGATCAAGCTTTCCGCCACACAAAATGCACTGGCACGGCTTGAAATCGAAAATATCCACAGCCTGCCTTTTCCTGTGGATATCGTCAGTCCGCAAGACATTGATAAGGTGCTAGGCCCCGAAGCCATTCATCAGGGCGTCATGCTGGAAACCCGGCCACTGCCCTTGCGTCGTCTGGAAGCATTAAAAGAAAGCCCGCTGCTGCTGGTGCTCGATCAAATCACCGATCCGCACAATGTTGGGGCCATCATGCGCACGGCGGTAGCGTTTGGTGCGGGTGCGGTGATCACCACCATGCGGCACAGCCCGACCGAATCGGGTGTGCTGGCCAAATCAGCTTCCGGCGCGCTAGAATTGATTCCCTATATCCAGATCACCAATCTTTCTGATGCGCTGGGCGAATTGCACAAATTGGGCTTTTTCTCCATCGGACTTGATTCGGAAGGCCCTCAGCCGCTGGAAGGCACATTCAGCGGCGAAAAAATCGCGCTGGTGCTTGGCTCGGAAGGCAAAGGCCTGCGGCAGAAGACCCGCGAAACCGTGAATGCACTCGCGCGACTGGATATGCCGGGGGCGATTAAATCGCTCAACGTCTCAAATGCAGCCGCCATTGCGCTCTACGCATCGCGCCAGCATTTGCTTAGCCACATTCCATAAAAGGAACTATAAAAAAGGTAAGGCAAGAGGCAATCAAAAGCAGATCATTTCTTTTAAATTTCCACCCTCGGACTGGGGTCCGAGGGAAACACTCATCCATTATAAAAAATCAATAAAAGGGGCTGATGTCGATCTAAGTTTCTTATTACTAAATACATTTTAAATTTTCACTCAAATCACATTCATTCATTGCTCAAATACAAAATACACCTTAAGAGTGCATTAGATGGATTATATAAAATCTAGTGATGAAGGTTTTGAGCATATGATATTGGTTTTCCTTATAAATTTACTCATGCAATTAATTACCCATTACAACGGCATGATTGACGAGTTCCCTTGGTCCACATTCTGGACAGCTATACAAGCTGTTGGAGTGCCAATATCGGTTTTCATAGCCATTTACCTGCCAAAGTATCAACAAAGAAAAGTACAGCTCGAGAATTTAGTTTCCAATAGAAATATTGCATTCACATGTCAGCGCTTAACAGAATGTATTTTCTCTGAAGAAAACGATGATTTTTCAAAATACGAACTAGATGTTGAAGCCTCCCTACCGCCATTGAACAATATTTTACTAACAAATATATGGCCCTCAATACTCGTAGAACATTTTATTGAAATACAGCATATGGCGTTACGCGCGAAAAAAATAATCAAAGACAAAGAATCAATTGAAAGCATCCGACTTCAGAGAACAGACACAAAGCAGGAAACAGTGCGTCGGAATAAAAACGCATTGAAAGCAATAGATGACGAACTAAGAAAAAGAGGTTGCTCGTTTAACCAAAATGGATACGCCCAAATTGATAAAAATTAACATCGATATATGCTTCTTAATTTTAAAAGACAATTACTGACGGTGCATTTACGTCCCTATCAAAACCTCCTGTAACCAAGCGGCAAGTTTTGTCTGAAATAACAGAGGATCAGGAAATCGCTTTTTCGCCCCAACCAAGCTGGCGATATGCAGGAGAACCCATGAGCGACAACGTCATTAAATTTCGCAAACCGACACCGCCCAAGCAGCCGCGCCCCGGCTTGCGCAAACTTCTGATCGGCCTTGCGGTCATCGTTTTTTTCGTGATTGTCTGGGCGTATTTCGCGTTTGTCTCACCAGCGCCCTGACAAGGCGCTGTTTCAATTTGACTGCAAAATCAATGATAAAGAATGGTGCCCCCGGCAGGATTCGAACCCGCGACCCCCTGATTACAAATCAGGTGCTCTACCAACTGAGCTACAAGGGCAGTGCGGCTTACTTAGCAGATTCGACCGGGCTGTAAAGAGGGATTTCTCAATTTTTTCAGCAAGCCTTCCGTGCTTGGCTTGAAAAGCCTTGGCGCACCGGGAATTTATCATGTACCAAGGCATTCGTTTTCAACAGGTCTTCTTGCATGATGCGTTCACCTCGGTCGCTTTCCTTTGTTGCAGCCAACACGGTGGAGGCTCAGGCCTCGCGTGAAGAGTTGATTCGGCTCTATGGCAATGTCCGGCCGGAGGATGCCGCTGTGCTTGTTGTTCTGGGCGGCGATGGCTTCATGCTCCAGACGTTACACGAAACCATGAACTCCAGCCGGCTGATCTACGGCATGAACCGGGGCAGCATCGGTTTTTTGATGAATGATTTTCGTGTGGAAAACTTGCGGGAGCGAATCTCTGTCGCCACCGAAAATGGATTTCATCCGCTTAAAATGACAGCGGAGAGCGCCGATGGCACTCAAACCACAGCTCTCGCCATCAACGAAGTCTCCTTGCTGCGTCAATCCTATCAGGCTGCCAAGCTAAGGGTGTTGATTGATGGTCAGGAGCGACTGGATGAATTGATCTGTGATGGTTTGCTGGTGGCAACGCCGGTTGGCTCAACCGCCTATAATCTTTCCGCACACGGACCGATTCTGCCGCTGGATGCACCGCTGCTGGCCTTGACGCCTGTATGCCCGTTTCGTCCGCGCCGATGGCGCGGGGCTTTGCTGCCCGATCGGGTGAAAGTGGCCATCGAGATTCTGGAAGCCGATAAACGGCCAGTCAATGCTGTTGCCGACAGCACCGAGGTCAAATCGGTCGTCAGTGTTCGGGTTGAACAGGCCAATGATAGGACAGCACGCATTCTTTCTGACCCTGATCACTCTTGGTCGGAACGGATTCTGGCTGAACAATTTGCCAATTGATGGGACTGTGATGACAAAACGCTCGACGCTTTGCCTGTTGATTCTGATCAGTCTGCTCAGTC
>CAJYRE010000119.1 GCA_913776675.1 Rhizobiaceae bacterium | reverse complement strand
AGCTTTGATGAAAGCGTCAATCTGATGGCCTCCGGCGAAGTGGTCATTCAGTCCATGTGGTCGCCTGCTGTTGCGGCTGTGCGTTCCAAGGGCATCGCCTGCAAATTCCAGCCGCTCAAGGAAGGCTATCGTGCCTGGGGCGGCGGCCTTGGTCTGGCGGCCCACCTCAAGGGTGCGCAGCTTGATGCCGCCTATGAATATATCAACTGGTACACTTCCGGCTGGGTTGGCGGTTATCTCAACCGTCAGGGCTATTACTCGGCTTGCATGGAAACCGCCAAAAACTTCATGACTGCCGACGAGTGGGGTTACTGGATCGAAGGCAAACCAGCCCAAAACGATATTCTCTCTCCCGAAGGCAAAGTGATGGAAAAGGCCGGTGCCGTGCGCGATGGCGGAGCCTTTGAAGATCGCATGGGCAAAGTTGCCTGCTGGAACTCGGTGATGGACGAAGACCGCTACATGGTTCGCCGCTGGAACGAGTTCATGGCCGCTTAAGCAGACCTGCCCCCGCGGCCAAAGCGGGGGCACTTTGGATGGCGAGAGGAAAAACAATGGCAACAGTACGATTTATCGGCGTTGGCACCCCCAAACCCAGACGTAAACTGGTTTTGCCCGCGTGGCTGCCTGCCTATTTGCAGGCCGCACCTCTGGCCTTGATTCTGGGTGGCTTTCTGTTGCTGCCCATTATGATGATTGCGGTGGTCAGCTTCTGGGATTATGATTTTGCCCAGATGTATCCCGGCTTTGTCACCTTCAATTATACGGAAACGCTTGGTTCCTGGGTGACGTGGAAAACCTATCTCAACACCCTGAAATTCGCGTTCATCGTCTGGGCCATCACGTTGTTCATTGGCTTTTGGGTTGCTTATTTTCTCGCCTTCCACATTCGCACAGCCGCCATGCAGAGCATGTTGTTTCTGGTCTGCACCGTGCCGTTTTTGACATCCAACGTCATCCGCATGATTTCCTGGATCCCGGTTCTGGGACGAAACGGGCTGATCAATCAGGCACTGGTGGGCACTGGCATCATCCCCCAACCGCTCGAATGGCTTCTCTATTCAGACTTCGCCGTTATTCTCGCCATGGTGCATCTCTACACGCTGTTCATGGTCACACCCATCTTCAACACCTTGATGCGTATTGATAAATCACTGGTGGAAGCCGCCCGCGATGCCGGAGCCTCAAGCTGGCAAATTCTCACCAATGTAATCTTGCCGTTGGCCAAGCCCGGCATGGCCATTGGCACCATTTTCGTAGTCACGTTGGTCATGGCCGATTTTTCAACCGTACAGATCATGTCTGGCGGGCAAAGCGCCTCTGTCGCCTTGATCATGAAAAACCAGATGTCGCTGCTGCAATATCCGGCAGCCGCCGCCAATGCAGTTGTGCTGCTCATTCTGGTGTTGCTGATGGTGGCAGGAATCTTGCGCATTGTTGATATTCGAAAGGAGCTATGAGCCATGGGACGAGAAAAACGCAGCCGTGAATTTTATCTGCTCGCTGCCTTCTTTGGGCTTTTCGTACTCTTTCTCTATGGTCCGTTGTCAGCCATTGTCGTTCTGTCCTTTCAGGGAGAAAATGGCGGATTGACCTTTCCTCTCAATGGCGTGTCTCTTCACTGGTTTGCCAACCTGTTTGAAACGCAGGCAGTGGGGGATTTTGGCGGAGCATTCACCCGCTCACTCATTCTGGGGCTGATGGTCATGGTGGCCACCGTTGTGGTGTCTTTGCTGGCCGGGCTTGCCTTCCGCAGACGATTTTTCGGGGCAACGGCGCTGTTTTATCTGGCCGTTGCCAGCCTTGTGGTGCCATCAATCATTATTTCTCTGGGCATTGGTGTGGTTTTCCAGCAATTGGGCTTTCAACCTGCGTGGTATTCATCGGCCTTTGGGGCCCATCTCACATGGACCCTGCCGTTTGGGGTGTTGATCATGTTTGCGGTCTTCAACCGCTTTTCTCCGGCCTATGAAGAGGCAGCCCGCGATCTAGGGGCATCGGCATGGCAAACCTTTCGCCATGTCTTGCTGCCGATGATTGCCCCAAGCCTGATTGGTGTTGGCCTGTTTGGCTTCTCCCTCTCCTACGATGAATTTGCCAGAACATTGATGACAGCCGGCACCTTTAACACGCTGCCGCTGGAAATTTACGGCATGACCACCAATGTCACCACGCCCGTTCTGTATGCGCTGGGGACGGTTACAACCGTCTTCTCGTTTCTGATTATCATCGTCACTCTTTTTGTCATCCGACGCCTCAACCGAAACCGTAGCGCGACTTGACTGGATTTTCCATGCGCATTCTTCTTGTAAATCCCAACACCACCGCTTCCATGACTGAAACCGCAGCGGATGCAGCGCGGCGTGTGGCCAGCGCCGGCACAACGATTGTGCCGCGCACCTCCACCATGGGGCCGCAATCTATCGAAGGTTATTATGACGAAGCGCTGGCCGTGCCGGGCCTGCTGCAACAAATTGCCCTTGGTGAAAACGAAGGGGCAGACGCCGCCATCATTGCGTGTTTTGATGATACGGGCCTGGATGCAGCACGTGCCCTGGCACAGATCCCGGTGATTGGCTTGTGTGAGGCCGCCGTTGCGACAGCAAGCTTCATTGCCCAGCGTTTCACCATCGTCACCACCATGGAACGCTCACGGCTCCCCATTGAACACCTGGTTCAACGCTACGGTGCCGCCCAGCGCTGCATTGTGCGCGCCGCCAATATTCCCGTGCTTTCGCTGGAAGACCCTCTTTCCAATGCCGGTGTGCGGCTACGCGATGAGATTGCCGCTGCCCTTCGGGATGATCGCCCTGATGCGATTATTCTTGGCTGTGCAGGTATGGCCGATCTAGTGGAAACCTTGCAGCAGGAATTCCAAATTCCGGTGATTGACGGAGTCGCGGCGGCTGTCAAACAGGCAGAAGCACTTGTTTCACTTGGTCTTTCAACCGCGAAAGCCAATGCCTATGCTGCACCGGTGCAAAAAACCTATTGTGGTGTTCTCGCTGATTTTGAACCCAATACGATCAGGCAAGCGCGAAAGGCGTGATATTATGAATTAAATTGCAAGAGCCTGCTGTGGCAAATAATGTGTTTGCCGGCCATTTTGCAACAAAAGCGCCGTAATCACATCCCGATGAACAGCCCGCGAAAACAAAAAGCCCTGCCCGCGAAGACAGCCGAGATCGGCCAGAAAATCGCATTGTTCCTGCGTTTCTATGCCTTCTGCAATGACCCGGAAGCCCAGCTTGTTGGAAATGGAAAGCAACGCCTCCACAATCACAGCAGCAGAATGATCATTCATCATCCGCTCAACAAACACGCGGTCAATCTTGATAATATCCAGAGGAACGGTCAGCAAATGGGTAAGGGAAGCAAAGCCCGTACCAAAATCATCGAGCGCAACCAATATTCCCGCTTCGCGCAGTTTAACAATCTGCTCGATCACGCATTGCTCATGGCGACCAATATAAATTGACTCCGTCAACTCGATAACAATCGACTCGGTTGCAATACCCGCCTCGTCCAGAACGCTGATAATTTTATCTGTCAGGCGGCCATCCAGAAAATCTCCAGCCGACACATTCAGGCCGATGCGGCCCAAAAACAGTCCTTCTCCAATCCATGTCCGTGCATCTTGCGCAACAATATGCAGAATTCTACTGGTCAATTCTGCGCCCAGCTTCACATCATTCGTCACATCCTGAAAATCAGAGGCGGACACAACATCACCGAGGGGCGTTATTAAACGGCAGAGTGCTTCCATCCCGACGATGCGGCCAGTTTGAAAATCGATAATTGGCTGATAATAGGCGTCAATTCGGCCATCCCGCAACGCTTCTGAAACCTGCTGAAACGCCCGAAAGCGTTTTTCAATGGTGGAATAGGCGCTGCGTGAATATTCCAAAAACTGTCCACGACATCGCTCTTTTGCCTCGTAAAGAGCAAAATCGGCATTTTGCCGAACCTGATCAACGGTCTCTCCCAACACAGCCACCGCACCACCAATGGTTCCCGCAGGATAGATTGTCTGCCCAGCGCATGAACAGGAATTTTTGAGGCTATCCAGAATATGGGCAGCATTAAAACCAAGATCCACACACTCGTTGCCGCGCACAATGATTGCAAATTCATCACCACCGAGGCGAAATGCACAATCATAATCACTCAACAAGGCAAGGCGCTGTCCAACCTCCTGAATAAGATCGTCACCAGCCTGATGGCCGAAGGTGTCATTCACCAGTTTGAGATTATCGAGGTCAATCAGCAAAAGACCCCATTTGACTTTCGTGACATCCTGCTGGGCAATCACTTCGTTAAATCTGGAGCGATTTGGCAACCCGGTCAGAGCATCCATATGAGCAAGGCGCCGACGCTCCATCAAACGCAACTCACGATCCAGCCCGATAGCGCAGAGATGGACACACGCCTTCACAATGGCTTCTTCGAATTCTGACGGCCCGCGGGTTTCCCGAAAATAAAATGCAAATGTACCAAGCACCTTGTCGTTGGAGATAATGGGAGTGGACCAGCAAGCCAGAAATCCGGCCTCCTTGGCCAAGGCCTTGAAAGGAGACCAGAAGGGATGGCTGGCAATGTCCTCAACCAGAACAGGCGTTCCCCGATAGGCCGCCGTTCCGCAAGAACCAACACCTTCACCGATTTTTAGACCATCAATAGCCTTTGAGTAGAAATCGGGAATAGAAGGGCCAGCCAAATGATGAAGACAGTCGTGTTGATCCAGAGTGAGAATAGAGATGACAATATCCGGCACCATGTCTTCAACAGACCGACAGAGAAAATCAAGGATTTCAGCCAAAGCATCACCCTTGGCGATCCTCTCCAGGATCGTGTTTTGAAACATTCTCAGCATCATCGCCCCGGCCTGTTTACTTCAGCAAAATAAATTAGGCCAATCTTATTAATGAGCGATTACATTTCAACAACTTCAAGTACCCTTATTTTTCAGGGTAAATAATCTCCTGCCCCTGTTATCCTTTTTGTGCCTGAAACCGACTGGCAAGTGCCTCGGACCCGCGCGCCAACAAAGCTACATCTACGCCAACAGCCGTGAAAAGCGTACCCAGTTCGATGCAACGTGCCGCGAATTTTTCATCCGGCGTCAAAATTCCGGCCGGTTTACCAAGGCGTTTGAGCAAGGCGATTGCCGTTTCGATTGCCTCGACCACCTCCGGCTGGCCAGGTTGGCCGGGATAGCCGAAACTTGCAGCAAGATCAGCCGGCCCAATGAAGATGCCGTCCACACCATCCACCGATGCCATCGCTTCGATATTCGCAAGGGCTTCGCGCGTTTCAACCTGAACAAGCACGCAAAGCTCCTGTTCAGCGCGTTGAGCATAATTCTTCACTCTGCCGAACCGGGTGGCCCGCGTCAGCGCCGAAACACCTCTGAAGCCATTCGGCGGGTATCGTGTGGCATCGACAGCGGCTTTGGCTTCCTCTGCGTTCTGCACAAAGGGGATCAGAAGAGTTTGAACGCCAATGTCGAGAAAGCGTTTGATCAGCACAGGATCATTGAACGCTGGTCGAACGACCGGCGAAACCTCATAGGGTGCCACGGCCTGCAATTGTGGTAGCACCGTGAGGACATCACTTGGTGAATGCTCCGTATCGAACAGCAGCCAGTCAAAACCGGCAGGAGCAACGATTTCGGCAGCATAACTGCCCGGCAGCCCGCACCAAAG
>CAJYRE010000118.1 GCA_913776675.1 Rhizobiaceae bacterium | reverse complement strand
AATAGGGGGCCGCCAACTGCAAGAGCTTTTGCACCAGCGGATTTCGATGGCGAAAATACATGTCATTGGCCGTCAGCCGACTGCCCAGCCGCACCTTGTTGCTATAATAGGCCTGCCCGCTCTGGTAACAGCGCAAACCGTTGTCGAGGCAATAGCGAATATTCTCGAACCAGCTCAGATAATAGAGATTATAGGGCTTGCCCTTCACCTCATCCATGCAGAAAAACTTGTCGATCAGGCGCTGATCATCATGCAGCATCAGATTGGCCGCCAGCAGCTCATCGCCAACATAATAGAGGGTGCAAAAGGCATTTTGCGGCATGCTGGTGAGAATGCCGCTGAAATAAGCGGCTGTCAGCTCCTCAAATTGCCATTCGCTGCGGGTGCGCGTGTCATGGTACAGTGCCATGATGCGGGGCAGGAGAGGGCCAAAATCATGACAGATTTCCACCCGCACCGTCTCGCGCACCCGCAGTTTGCGGCGCATATCCTTGCGCGTGCCCGGTGAAAGACGGGCAAAATAGGCATCCATACTGTCAAAATCGATGGGCAACCACGCTGTCGGCATGCCATCCAGCCCGGTGTAATCATGGTTGCGAATGGCGGCAAGAAAGGCCGGATCGGCGGTTTTTGCAATATCCTTCAAGGCCAGCATGGCGCAGGACTGGCTGCGGGCATAGGCCTCAAATGTACTCAAAAGGCACTCGAACAGCGCACCATAATCCTGCGGGCGCACCTGTGGGTGAATCCCGGCCTGGCCGGTTTCCGTGCAAGGCGAGCCAAGACAGGCCAGCGGCAGGGTGAGAAACCGGGGCCAAAAGCGGCGCACCTTGCCAATCAGCGTGCGCAGGCTGCCCGCTTCCAGCGTGGTATCCAGCGCATATTGCGACAAAAACGCCGGCATCGCCGCCACCAGTGTTTCGCCCTGATAAACCGTGGCATAGCGCCAGATAAAGCCCTCAAGACCGGCCTTTTCCACCGTCAGAAGATAATCATAGGCCTCTGGCTCGTGATCAAAACAGGCATTCCACGCCGCGCGGCCGATTTCGGTGATGCTTTCCACCACCGCGCCCCGGAAGAGGGGAGGGGTTTGATTGATGTCTTGCGCCTCTGGCTTACGCATGTGCTGGTTCATGGCTGGCCTCAAAGAAATCGGCAGTTTTATCGGCCACGTGCCGATGCTGGCGGTCCACATGAATCATGTGATAGCTGTCTTTCAGCCAATGCAGTTCATGCACCGCGCCGATATGGCTGGCAATATAGCGGGCGTGCCGGGGGCTGCTCACATCATCTTCCAGCGAATGCACAATCAGGGTGGGGGTGCGAATGGCGGGCAGGCTGGCTTTGAGGGCACGGCCCAGCTTGTCCATTTCCACCAGACCGCGTCCGGGAAAGCTTTCCAGCACGCCCTCGGCACTCATGGCGGCAATGCGGGCGCGGATTTTTTCATCCTTGATGCCCAGCGCATTGGTTTCGCGGAAATTCAGCCGATCCAGAAACGGTATTTTCGAAAGCCAGCGAATGTTGCGGGCCATCAGGTGGTAATGGCGCGGAATATCCCAGCCATCATAGAAAAAACACGGCGAATACAGCGCTGTTGCGCGAATGAGCGATGGCTGGCGCTCAGCCGCCATCAGCGCCAGCTTGCCGCCTGCGCAAATGCCCGCCGCAAACACCGTGTTGACCCGCCGCGAAAAATCAACCGCGGCCTGTTCCACGCTGTCGCGCCAATCCTGCCAATGGCTGCGGCGCAAGGTATCGGCATCCTTGCCATGACCAGCCAAAAGCGGCGCATAGACCGAATAGCCCCGGCGGTGCAATTGCCGGGCCACCAGCCGCATTTCGGCGGGCGCGCCCGTCAGCCCATGCACCAGCAGAATGCCATGGCCATTGCTGCCTTCTTGATAAAAGGAAAGCGCATCCTGTTTCATGGCGTCTCTCCAGCATTGCATCGTTCGGGGGTCATAGGCCGGTTGCTCCCACACAAATCACCCCTGCAGTGACCAGCCCCACACCCACGGCATGTTTGAGGGTGATGTTTTCCTTGAAAATCCAGGCACCTGCCAGCGCAATCGTGACATAGCTCAGCGCCATGACGGGAAAGGCAATGGACAGCGACAGGCTGGCCAGCACCTTGCTCCAGGCCAGAATTTCCACCAGCCAGAAGCCAATGCCTGCCCATGTCACCGGCTGCCGCAAAACAGTGAGCCCCTCGCTGCTGCTGGCCGCCATTTTGAAACAGACCTCACGGGCGGTTTCGGTGACAATGCAAAAGGCAATCAGGCCCAGACTGGCCCATGTCAGCGGCATGGTCATTGCATATGTTCTGCCAGCATGTTCAACAGCGCCAGATTGGCGGCACTGTTGATGTTGCGCATGGTCTTGCCATCGGTGCGGCAACTGGGTTGATCGATGATGATCTCAGCCTTTTTCAGGGTGCGGGTCCACAGATTGCCGCTGTAATTGGGCTGCGAGTAATCGCCAATCACATCAGCTCCGACAATGCGGTGGATGAGGCCAATCTCGCTGATGATTTGCAGAATATAGGACATCC
>CAJYRE010000117.1 GCA_913776675.1 Rhizobiaceae bacterium | reverse complement strand
TTCCACCTCAGAGGAAGAATTCTGGATAAGACCCTTGATCTCCTTGGCGGCTTGCGCCGAGCGCTGCGCCAGTTCGCGTACTTCCTGCGCAACAACCGCGAAGCCCTTTCCGGCCTCGCCAGCACGCGCCGCTTCAACGCCTGCGTTCAGCGCCAGCAGGTTGGTCTGGAAGGCGATTTCATCAATCACACCAATGATATTGGAAATCTGCTGCGAGCTTTCCTCAATACGGCGCATGGCATCTTCAGCCTGATTGACCACCTTGGACGATTGCGTGGCATTCTGATTGGCCTCCAAGGCCACCGAGCGCGCCTCTTCGGTACGCTTGGAGGAGTTGGAAACATTGACGGTGATCTGGTCAAGCGCTGCCGCCGTTTGCTCCAGTGCCGCCGCCTGCTGTTCGGTGCGGCGGGAAAGATCATTGGCACCCGAAGCAATTTCGCGTGTACCGCCTTCCATGCTCTCCACCGTGGACAGCACAGCACCAATTGCAGAACCAAGCTGAGACAGCGAGGTGTTGAAATCCTGACGCAGGTCTTCGTATTCCGGCGCAAATGCTTCATTGATCTGGAAGGAAACATCGCCTTGGGCCAGGCGCTTCAGCCCATCGCCCAGGGTTTGCGTTGCAAAGCGCAGGTTGGCAGCTTCCAGCTCTGCCCGTTGGCGATTGGCTTCTTCCATCTGCGCGGTTTTTTCACGCGAGGCTTCCGCCTGTTCTTCAAGCTGGCGATTTGCAATGGCGTTTTTACGGAACACTTCAACGGCATCGGCCATTTCGCCCACTTCATCGCGGCGGCCAACACCGGGAATTTCAATCGCGGTTTCGCCCGTTGCCAACTTGCGCATCGACGTTGTAATCCGCACCAGAGGCACAATCATGCCCTTGTTCAGCACCAGCAGCGACAAGCCAATGATGATAATCAGCGCACCGCTTCCAATCAGAATGTTTCGACGCGAGTCATAAGCTGCATCCGCTGCGGCTTTCTGGCGAACATCCAACAGCTTTATTTCATCGTTGGAAATTTCTTTGGCCTTGGCACGCACACCATCCATATATTGCTTGCCCGCACCCGAAATTTCCAGCTTCTGGCCCTGCTCCTTGGTGGCTGGGTCCTTCATCAAGGCAATTTCCTGCGAAGCAACTTTTGTCTGCCAATCCTGCACCAGCGCATCCAGATCCGCCAGACGCTTCTGCTGCACCTGATTGTCAGATGTCAGACTGCGCACAGCGGCATAGGCCTCGGCATAATTTGCCTTGCCCTCCTTTTGCGGATCCAGAAACTTCTCATCACCACCAGACAGCAGATAACCACGAATACCGGTTTCCTGATCCACCATGGCCGCAACAATGGCGTCCATTTTGGCCAGAACCTGATAGGTATGCACCGTCCATCCTGACGATTGCTCCTGGTTCGATAGGGAGTTCCAGCTTACTGCATTGATAATCAAACTCACAATCAGCAGAGCGACAAACGTCAGCCCGACTTTCATGAAAATTCGCATATTGTCTATCGTCTTCATGCTCTGCTCCTGCGGTCAGCAATTTCCAAAAATCAATGCACTCACTGAATGAAACACTGTCAAAAATTGACTTCTCTTCGTATTTTAAAAATTCGCCTTACCGAGCGGATGAAAGCATCTTGAAAAATCCGCTGCCATGGGACTTGTCTTTTGGCTTTTCTGCCCCACACCACGCTCGGGACATATGTGTTTATGATTATTTAGATACATAGCAGTCCTTAAAAAACCCATAAATTCTTCGGGCTTTTCTATTATAGCTTATATATTATTTATGAGTCGACTTAACCACAAACTCTGGGAATTTGAGGGAGCCTTTCAATGTGCCCTCTGATTGACCGGGCAATATGAGATGACAGCATAAAACAAAAAGCATTTCTGCGGCTCGGCAAACCGCAGAAATGCTTTTCAAATTCTCCAGCCATTCAAAACATGGCAGGCACTTTTCCTGGAAATGTTTTCCTGACGCATTTCCGAACGGAAAACCGTAAACACTTTTCCTGGAAATGCTTTCCTGGCGCATTTCCGGACGGAAAACCGTAAACACTTTTCCTGGAAATGCTTAGAACTCTGACCACTCTTGCGTCACGGCCACCGCAGCAGATGCGGCACCGCCACGTTTGCTGGCAGGACTGGAAACCATCGTGCGTGCAGAAACCGCGGCCTGAGCAGGCGATGATACACGTCGTGCTGTCTGCATGTCTTGGGCTGGACGGGTTCCTGCCGTACCATTGCCCAGATTGAATTGTCGCAGCAGAGCCATCAAACCATCGGCTTCTGTTGCCAGTGTATGGCTGGCCGCTGTTTGCTGCTCGACCATGGCGGCGTTTTGCTGTGTGCCGTGATCCATCGTTGTCACAGCCGTATTGATTTCAGACAGGCCTGTCGATTGCTCCCGGCTGGCTGTGACAATCGCATCAATATTGTCGCTGATTTCCTGCACAGCCCGCACAATCTGCTCCAGTTCCCGGCCGGTTTCGCCCACCAGCGACACGCCGGTGCCGACGTGACCACTGGAAACACTGATCAGCACCTTGATTTCCTTGGCAGCATTGGCAGAACGCTCGGCCAGGGCTCGCACTTCCTGCGCCACAACCGCAAAACCCTTGCCAGCCTCGCCAGCCCGCGCGGCCTCAATGCCCGCATTCAGTGCCAGAAGATTGGTCTGGAAGGCAATATCTTCAATCACGCCGATGATATTGCCAATTTCCCCCGAGGATTTCTCAATTTCGGTCATGGCCGCAACAGCGTTGCGCACCACAGCCCCAGAGCGCTCTGCGCCCGTGCGGGTTGTGGCAACCAGTTGCCCCACATCTTCCGCCCGACGCGCGCTGTCC
The DNA here is from genome assembly GCA_913776675.1 of Rhizobiaceae bacterium. Taxonomy (GTDB): domain Bacteria; phylum Pseudomonadota; class Alphaproteobacteria; order Rhizobiales; family Rhizobiaceae; genus Allorhizobium. The sequence continues at coordinate 4,288 of CAJYRE010000117.1, read as the reverse complement.
TTGACGGTCCGGGTCACCTGCTCCAAGGCCGCGGCTGTTTCTTCAACAGAAGCCGCCTGCTGCTCGGTGCGTTTGGCCAGATCATCGGCAGACGCCCGGATTTCCGCAGCACCTGCATTGATCGCATGGGCGTTGTTGCCCACCGTTTGCAGCGCGGCCTGCAGCTTCTCCAGCGATTCATTAAAATTAAGGCGCAGTTTATCAAGACGCTCCACAAAGGGCTTGTCCAGACGATAGGCCACATCGCCATTGGCCAAGGCCGACAGGCCTTGCGCCAGTTCTGCCACCGCAAAGGCAATTTCATCGGCTTCGCGCTGCTTTTCAGCCTGCGCCGCCTGCTGTTCAGCCTCCACCTTGCGGCGCATCGCCTCGGTCTCATTTGTCAGACGCAATTTTTCAACTGCAGCCTCCTTGAACACCAGAACGGCCTTGGCCATACGGCCCACTTCATCAGCGCGATCCACCGCGGGAACTTCAACACCGTGTTCGCCACCAGCCAGACGGGTCATCGCGTTGGTCATGCCGGTAATGGGCTTTACAATGGATTGCGCCAGAAGCCAGATCAGCAGCACCGCCAAACCACCCGCCAGAATACTGCCGCCAAACAGCGCCAGTTCCAGATTGCCATAAGCACTGATCTGAATGTCACGCTGCTTGGTGTTCACATCATTCATCGCCGCCACAACCTTTGCAGCGGCGGTTCGGAACATATCCAGTTCACCGTTCTGGGCAGAACGATTGATGTTCACCACCTCTGTGGCAGGCTTGCCAGCTTTGGCGGCCTCAAGCTGCGGCAAAACAAGATTGTTGTGAAACGCATCCGCCCCGGCTTTGACCTCGTCCAGAAGGGCCACAACGTTGGGATAGGCTGCTGCATCCTTGCGGGATTGCTCCAGAGCCTTCAGGACAATATCCCGATTATCAAACACCGCCTTATAGGTGTTGTCACTGCGAAACAGCACATAGCCCCGATGATTGACCGCCTCTTCCAGCATGGCTTTAACAGCCATGTTCAAGGAGGCCGTGACCTGTTCAGCCTTGCTATATTCCATCATCGCATTTTTCGCAGCCCTGCCTTGCAACAGCACGACGCCGGACGCCACAAAGCATCCAGCCATAATAGCGATAAAGGTCAGATAGAGCTTTTTACTCAGCGAAAAATCCCGGAAAGACATGCGTTTGCCTTCTTTTCAACAATAGCTGTGAGCATTAAATCCGCCACCATGCATTGCCTGCCGCAAAGCAGACAATGCATGGTGGCCGTTTGTATATATCGCCTGCGCTGCCCAATATGGCTTCACGCACACATTCATGGAGATCACCTGTAAAAACCGAAATCGAAAAGCAATCCTCAATCTCTTTGCGGTTTCACCATCCCCAATCAAAGGATACCCATTGCTGCCACACAATCTGTACCCGTTTCCCGTGTTAATATTGCAGCGCCGCGTTCTAACAAAGTGTTACAACACGCCTCTCGAAATGCGCGGAAAAGGCAGAAATGGACAGGAATCGACAAAAGTTTGAAGCTGATCTGACGATCGTCAAAATCAGAACAGGCAGGCCAACGCTCTTGTCAGCCTGCCCGGTTTTTTCATCGCTCACGCGGCCTGCACATAAGGATTGTGAGGTGATTCGCTCTTCAATTGAAACTGCGCAACCAGCATTTTCAAACGGGCTGCTTCGTTGGCAAGAGACGCCGAAGCGGCTGTGGACTGTTCCACCATGGCTGCATTTTGCTGCGTGGTCTGATCCATCTGGTTTACGGCTGTATTGACTTCCGCCAACCCGACAGACTGCTCTTTTGATGAGGTGGCAATGTTTTGCATAAGCCCATTGATGTCGCCAACATAACCACCAATGACCTTTAACATTTCACCGGTTTCACGCACCAACGCCACGCCGCTTTCCACCTCCGTGGTGGAGTGCTGAATCAAGCCTTTGATCTCCTTGGCAGCACTGGCAGAACGTTGCGCCAGTTCGCGCACCTCCTGGGCCACCACGGCAAAGCCCTTGCCAGCCTCGCCTGCGCGGGCGGCCTCGACACCGGCATTCAGGGCCAGCAGGTTGGTCTGGAAGGCAATTTCATCAATCACACCGATAATGTTGGAGATTTGCTGGGCGCTGGTTTCAATCCGCCGCATGGCCTCTTCTGCCTTGGAGACAACCTGTGTTGAGGTCACGGCATTCTGATTGGCCAGCACAGCCACAGACCGCGCCTCTTCGGTACGCTTGGCAGCATTGCTGACGTTGACCGTAATTTCATCCAGTGCGGCTGCGGTTTCTTCCAAGGAAGCGGCCTGCTGCTCGGTGCGTCTGGACAGGTCGTTGGCACCTGCCGCAATCTCGCGGGTGCCGTCATCCATGCTTTCCACCGTGTGCAACACCGCACCGATAACCGAACCAAGCTGCTGCACAGATGCATTGAAATCATGACGCAGCGCTTCGTATTCTGGCGCAAAGGCTTGAGAAATGCTGAAAGACAAATCGCCAGACGCCAGACGCCGCAGACCATCGCCCAGAGTTTCTGTGGCCAGCCGCAGCTTTTCCGCCTCCTGCGCGGTCCGCTGTTGGTTCAGGGCTTCAATGCCGGCCTCCCGCGCGCGCGCGGCTTCAGCTTCCTGCTGCAAACGCAGGTTTTCGACACCTGCATTGCGGAACACCTCAACGGCACTTGCCATTTCACCAATTTCATCGGTGCGGTTTGTAAACGGAATGGCGCTGGCCAGATCACCCTTCGCCAAGTTACGCATGGAAGCGGTAATGGTGAGAATGGGTGTGGCAACCTTGCGAATGCCAAAGATGACACACGCCAGCATAATTAGGGCAGAGATCGCCGAGGCAATCACCAGATTTGTCACCGTGGCCTGATAGGTTTCTGCCGATTCCTGGCTGGCGTGCGTGGCCCGCTCCTCGGTGCTGGTGACAATTTTTTCCATCTCAGCCATGAACCGTACACCAATCGATGTCAGCTCTGTCTTCAGAATGTCATTGGCCCCGGCAGTATTGCCAACCTCAACCATATCAAAGGCTTTTGCCATCGGCGCATCATACTCCTGTACCACCGCGCGCGCGGCAAGCCAGGCGGCTTTTCCCTCACCACTGGTCAGAAACTGGCCAGCGGCATCCACATCGGCCTTCAACGCCGCCAGTTTATCCATTGTTGCCTTGCGGGCGATGTCGTCCTTTTTGCCGGCCTGCATGTAAGCAATCAGTGCCTCACGCAGTCCAAGACGGCTCAATTGCAATTGCTTGGCCGAGCGGATACCCGGCAAATAGACCTCAGACACCCGGATGGTCGATCCATTCAGGGTCATGGCACTGCGCAATGAAACAACGCTAATTGTCAAAAGAATGCATGCCAAAACAGCAAAATTTAAAAAAATGGCAGTTTTAATTTTCATGTCGTTTCCAAACTCCCGTTACACGAAATTCCTCCTGAAACCCTCGTTAAAAGCAGAGTCTTAAATTTTTGACCCGTAAAGAAGGAGAAACCTGCACAATCTGGAAGGGTGCGTCACTCGGACGCAACATTCTGTACAGGATGCCGCGAAACATCGATGGAATCAGTCTTGAATCCCTGCGAGCGACTTGCATGTGCAGACAGAAACGTTCATTGACGAGGCATGTCCACATCAGAACCACAACGCCTTGACCAATTGCTGGTCTCCCTCAATCTCGTCGCCAGCCGCTCACGCGCGCGCGATGCCATTCAACGCGGCGGTGTCACGGTCAACGGCAAGGTTGTCACCAAGCCCAGCCTGACATTCGCACCCGATGCCGTCATCGAAATTGACGATCCCGCCCAGGATTATGTCTCACGCGCCGCACTCAAGCTCGTGGCAGGGCTGGATCATTTCAAGCTCGACCCGCGTGATCAGGTCTGTCTGGATGTTGGAGCCTCCACCGGCGGCTTTACCGAAGTGCTTTTGCAGCGCGGAGCGGCCCATGTGATCGCCATCGATGTCGGCCATGAGCAGATGCACCCCCGGCTGCAAAACGACCCGCGGGTGGACAATATCGAAGGGTTGAATGCCCGGTATCTGGAACCAGGCGATATTGGTGATCAACCGTTCACCTTTCTGGTGTCTGATGTGTCTTTCATCTCCATCAAGCTGGCGCTGGTGCCTGCCCTTGAGCTGGCCGAGCCGGGGTCACACTGTCTGCTGCTGGTCAAACCCCAATTTGAGGCAGGCCGCGATGCCATCAGCAAGGCGGGCCTTTTGAAAGAGCCGGAAACCGCACCGCAGGTGGCAAGCGAGCTGGAACGCTGGCTGGTGGAGGATATGGG